>CAJYIG010000025.1 GCA_913774725.1 uncultured Curtobacterium sp.
GTCACGAGCGGACGGTTCACCGTGCGCTGCATGTGCGCGTCGATGTCCCGATCGAGGTACATGTTGAACGCTGCCGCGGAACCCGCGCTCAGCGATCCGCCGATGACCGTCGCCAGGACCAGCCAGAGATCCGGCAGCCCGTTCTGCGCCAGGATCATCACCGGCACGGTGGTCACGAGCAGGAGCTCGAGCACGCGCGGCTTCGTCAGGGTGATGTAGGCGCGCACCGTCCGACCCATCGAAGGACGGACGGCGGATGCGGGCTCGCCCGGCTCGTCGAGGAGACCACGGCACGCATCGCCGCGGAGCTCGAGGAGCACCGCGCCCGGATCGAGCGTGAGCGCACCGAGGCCGACGCCGCGGCCGAGCGCGCCGTGCGGGAGCACACCGACGAGCTCGCCGCCCGCCGCGAACGCGAGCACGCCGAGGTCGACACCGAGATCGCGGACCGTCGCACGGCGGAGCTCGCCGACCTCGAGGCGGAGCGCACCGCGTTGCAGCAGGAGGTCGCCACGGTCCGTGCTGACCTGGCGAAGGAGCAGGACGAGGTGCGCGCGGCGATCGCCCGCGAACGGGACGAGGCCCACGCCGCGCTCGAGTCGGAACTCGCCGCACGCCGCGACGACGCCGAGCAGGACTACCTGCAGAAGCACCACGAGACGGTGACCGAGACGCAGAAGTACCTCGACGAGGCGAACCTCCAGCTCGCCGAGGCCACCCGCCGCGCGTCCGAGGCCCGGGAGCGTGCGGAGCGACTCCAGCAGGAGGCCGACGACCTCGAGCGCACGAGCACGGCGCAGGCGCAGGAGCGCGCCCGCACGATCGTCAGCGACGCGCAGGAGCGCGTCCACCGCATGATCGCCGAGGCCGAGGAGCGGACCGCCGCGGTCGTCGCGGAGTCCGAGGATAGGCTCGCCGCCATCCGCACCGAGCGCGACGCCGTCGCCGGGTACCTGGAGAACCTGCGCGGCGTGCTCACGCACGCGACCGGCCTGTTCGACGCCCCGCCGTCGGCCGGGCGACCGGCGGACGACGACGTGGACGAGGACGCCACCTCCCGCTGACGACGGCCCGCGGACCGGCGACCCGGCCGGGAGGCGCACCACGCGCCTCCAGGCCGGGTCGCGTCGTCCGCGGTGTCGGGCGTCGTCCGCGGTGTCGGGCGTCGTCCACCGTGTCCAGGTGGGACGCGCCGCGCTGCTCGGCACGGACCGTCGGCGGGTGGTCAGTCCGCGAGGTGCGTGGGCAGCGGTGCGCTGCCCGGGACGACCAGGTCCGCGACGGCGTCGAGCACCGTCCGCACGTACCGCTCCCCCACCCACAGGTGCTTCGCGCCGGCGACCGGCACCACGCGCACGTTCGGCGCGACGGCGAAGCGTCGTGCCGCCTCGTCCGGCTGCAGGAAGTCGTCGTGCTCGGGGACCAGGGCGACGACGGGGACGTCCACGTCCGCCCACCGGCGGAGTTCGTCGTCCGTCGTCCGGTGCAGCGGGGGCGACAGCAGGACCACGCCGGCGACGGTACCGGCGGCCACGTGCTCGAGCCCGTGCTTGAGCACGACCTCGGTGCCGAACGACCAGCCCAGCAGCCAGGGGGTGGGCAGGCCTCGCTCGACGGTCTCGTGCACGGCGGCCCGCAGGTCGAAGCCCTCGGACTCGCCGTCACCGAACACGCCCTCCGAGGTACCCCGCGGCGACGTGACCGAGCGGAAGTTGAAGCGGAGGACGGCGATGTCGGCCAGGGCGGGCAGTCGCGCCGCGGCCTTCTTGAGCACGTGCGAGTCCATGAAGCCCTGCGCCGTCGGCAGCGGGTGGAGCGTCACGAGCGTGCCCCGCGCGGGCCGGTCGAGCGGCTCGGCGAACTCCCCGACGAGGGTGAGGTGGTCGTCCGTGACCAGCTCGACGTCGGTCCGCCGTGCGGGCAGCTCGGTGTTCGAGCGGATCTCCGTGCTCATGCGATGCTCCAGCAGTGGTTGTGCCAGTGTCGGCGCGACGCCAGGTCGGCCTCGTCCCCGAGCACGCCGTCGGCACGCCAGACCACGACGTGCGCGACCCCGGGCAGCACCGCGAGCCCGCAGCCCGGGCAGACGTACTCCTTCTGCGCGGACGCCGCCGACACCGGTTGCACGGTGAAGGTCCGACCTCGACGGACCTCGGTCCGCTTCCACGAACTCATCAGCCGGTCGAGGCCGGTTTCGTCCTCGATCGGCTCGGGACCACGACCGCGGGGTCGCCGCGGCCGGTTGCTGCGCGGCACCCCGGTACTGCCGATCAGTACCAGTTGTAGGACTGGCTGTGTCCCCACGCGCCGCACGGGGTGCCGTACACGCCGGAGATGTAGTTGAGTCCCCAGGTGATCTGCGTCGCCGGGTTCGTCTGCCAATCCGCACCGGCGGTCGCCATCTTGCGGCCGGGGAGCGCCTGCGGGATGCCGTACGCACCGCTCGGGTTGTACGCGTTCACGCGCCAGCCCGACTCCTTGTTCCACAGCGAGACCAGGCAGTTGAACTGCTCGCTGCCCCACCCGCGTGCGGCGACCATCTGCTGGGCGATCGCCTGCGCGCTGCCGGGGTTCGGCGTGGCGGCCGTCGCGGCGAGGGTGTTCGACGGCGTGACGGCCTTGCTCTTCGTGTCGGTGCCGGCCTGGTCGTCCGTCTCAGCGGGCTGCTCGACGACCACGGGCTTCGGGAGCGTGACGCCGTAGCCGTCGCGCGTCACGTCGAACGCGGCGTAGGTGCCGTGTGCGGTGTACTGCTGCGGCTCGACCGGCGCCTTGACGAGCACCGGGGCGACGACGGCGGCCTGGGCCACGTCGGGCTGCATCGGGTTGAAGAGCGAGCCACCGACGAAGCCGAACACGGCGAAGAAGGACAGCGTGGGGATCGTCGCGCGTCGGCGCATGAAGGAGTTGAGCGTCCGGGCGGCCTTCGGCTTCGCCGGTGCGGCGACGGCACGGCGCTGCTGGACGATGCGCGGGTCGGTGACACCCGTGGGCGCGATCGGCCCGCGGACGAGGACCGGTCCGGTCGCGTCCGGAGCGGCGGTCTGGGCGACCGGCGTCGGAGCCGTCGCAGGTGCGCCCGGCGGGGTCGACGGGAGTGCCGCCGTCTCGACCCGCGGGGTCGCGTGGAGCACCGAGTGCCCCGTCGTGCGGAGTCGGTCGCGTGCCGCGCGGCGCTCACCGACGACCGGACGGTCGAGGTGCTCGCGGGTACCGCGGTCGGAGCTGGAGTCTGCCGTGTGCCTGCCCATGAGTAGGAACAGGATAACGGAACGGTCACGGGATGAGAAGCACCCGCGACCAGCGCGTCGTCAGCGGACGGCGAGCATGACCTCGACGACGGCGTCGAGCAGTGCGTCGACCTGCGCCTCGCGGTAGCCGCCGTGCTTCGGCCGGAACACCACCGACCGGACCTCGGTCAGGCTCAGCGGCTTGCCGTCGCGGAAGTACCCGGCGAGCCGCTCGGCGAAGG
>CAJYIG010000026.1 GCA_913774725.1 uncultured Curtobacterium sp.
GCGACACCGACTTCCTGCTCGACGGCGAGCCCCACCGGGTGCTGTCCGGTGCGATCCACTACTTCCGCGTGCACCCGGACCTCTGGCAGGACCGCATCCGCAAGGCGCGGCTGATGGGCCTCAACACCATCGAGACCTACGTCGCCTGGAACGCGCACGCGCCCCAGCCGGGGGCCTTCAGCCTCGAGGGCGGACTCGACCTCGGCCGCTTCCTCGACCTCGTCGCCGCCGAGGGCATGCACGCCATCGTCCGCCCCGGGCCCTACATCTGCGCCGAGTGGTCGAACGGCGGCCTGCCGTACTGGCTCTTCGCCGACGGCACCGTCGGGGTCCGGCGGAACGAGCCCGGGTTCCTGGCCGCCGTGCGCGACTACCTCGAGCAGCTCGCGCCGGTCCTCGTGCCGCGGCAGATCGACCAGGGCGGGCCGATCGTGCTCGTGCAGGTCGAGAACGAGTACGGCGCGTACGGCTCGGACGCGTCCTACCTGCGTGCGCTCGAGCAGATGCACCGCGACATCGGGCTGACCGTCCCGTTCACGAGCGTCGACCAGCCGATGGGCACCATGCTCGAGGACGGGTCGCTGCCCTCGTTGCACAAGACCGGCTCCTTCGGGTCGCGGTCCACGGAACGGCTCGAGCGACTCCGCCGGGCACAGCCGACCGGACCGCTGATGTGCTCGGAGTTCTGGGACGGCTGGTTCGACAGCTGGGGCGAGCACCACCACACGACGCCGGCGTCGGCCTCGGCGTCGGACCTCGACGACCTGCTCGCCGCCGGCGGGTCGGTGAACATCTACATGTTCCACGGCGGCACGAACTTCGGCTTCACGAACGGCGCCAACGACACGGGTGTGTACCGACCGATCGCGACGTCGTACGACTACGACGCGCCGCTCGACGAGGCCGGTCGGCCCACGCCGAAGTTCCACGCCTTCCGGTCGGTGATCGAGCGGTACGCCCCCGTCCCGCCGCTGCCGGCGTCGATGGAGCCCGGTGGGTCGGGCGTGCTGGGCGAGCCGGGTGCGTCCGTGGGGCCGGGTTCGTCCGTCGGGCTGGGTGCGTCCGTCGGGCCGGGTGCGTCTGTGGGGCCGGGTTCGTCCGTCACGTCGGGTGCGTCCGTCGTGTCGGGTGGCGGCCTGGAGGCTCGTCCCGCGCCCGCCGCGGACGTCGCCGTCCGGCTCGACCGCGTCGCGCCCCTGCGCACCCTGCTGCCCGCGCTCACGGCGTGGTCCACGCACGACGAGCCGCCGACCTTCGACACCCTCGGCGCAGCCAGCGGCTTCGTGCTGTACCGGACCGAGGTCGACCTGCCGGACGGCGGCGTCCTGACCGTCGGCACCGAGGTCCGCGACCGGGCGGTCGTGTCCGTGGACGGCGTCGTCGTCGGCGTCCTGGAGCGCGAGCACCACGACCGTGCGATCGCGCTCCCGCCGGTGACCGGCACGCTGGAGCTCCTCGTCGAGGACCAGGGGCGCGTCGACTACGGGCCGCGCATCGGCGAGCCGAAGGGGCTGATCGGGGGAGTGGCGGTCGACGGTGTGCCGCTCGCCCGGTGGTCGGCGTCCCCGCTCGCGCTCGACCCGATCGCACCCGCTGCGCTCGACCAGCTCGCCGCGCTGGCGACGTCCGACGGCGACGTGCTCGCCGGACCGGTGCTCGCCGCGGGGTCGTTCGACCTGTCGTCCACCGAGGACCGGTACCTGTCGCTCGACGGCTTCCGCAAGGGCGTCGCGTGGGTGAACGGGTTCTGCCTCGGGCGGTACTGGTCGCGGGGACCCCAGAAGACCCTGGCTGTGCCGGGGCCGGTGCTCCGGAGCGGTCGGAACGAGGTCGTCGTGTTCGAACTGCACGCGTCGGCGTCCCGCTCGGTGTGCATGCTCCTCGAGCCCGACCTGGGCCACACCGAGGCGTAGCGGGGGCGGCCGGCCGTCGTCCGAGCGCTGGTCCGTCTCGCACTCGGCCGTCCCGCCCCGCGTCCGTTCCGCCGAAGCGACAGTCTCACGCCGAACATCGGGCGGAGACTGTCGCTCTCGCGGAGTTCCCGTCGGGGTGACGCCGCGGAGCCGCGTCTCGCGGGCGAGCGCGCAGGGTCCGGCGCGGCGTCAGGCGTCGAGGGCGTCGAGGTCGTCCAGGGCACGGCGCGCGTCGGCGATGCGGTCGGCCTCGGGTCGGGTCCACCACTCGGGGCCGCGCTCGCCGAGGCCGTGCTTCGCCAGGCCGTTCCGGTGTCGGGCCGCCGCGAGGGCCTCGTCGTCGCCCACACGCTTCGCGGTCCGCACGGCGTTGCGTCCGCGGCCCAGGTGCGAGCGGAGGGCGGCGGCGAGCTCCTCGGGCAGCGCGGGGTCGGTGCGGCGCCACCGTCGGCCGTCGACGACGAAGAAGTGGTCGTCGGGCTCGGCGGTCATGGCACCGAGTCTGCACCGTCGACCGTGCGTAGGGTGGATCGGTGGCTCCCTTCCTCCGCGTCCCGCGCCCGGTCCGACAGGGGGCCGTCTCGATCGCGTACGGGGCGGAGACGACGCTCCGTCGGGCACTCTCCGCGGTGGCCGAGCGCGTCGGGTGGCGCCCGGCGCTCCTGCCGTACTCCGGGTACGCGAGCCCCGAGGGTGCCCGAGTCCTCGCCCGCGTGGTGCTCGCACCGGCCGGGGTCGACCCCGCCGCCCGTCGTGGCATCGCTGCGTGGCGGCGCCTGCTGACCCTGGAGTGCCCGGACACCGAGGTCCGTGTCGAGTTCGCCGGCACGACCACGGTCGTGGCGAGCGACCCGGCAGGCCTGGTGGACGTCACCGTGCCCGTGCACGCAGCACTCGGTGACGGTCCGGTGGACGCGAGGCTGTCCGTCGGCCGTCGCGTCGCCGTCCGCGTCCCGGTCCACGTCGTCACCGGAGGGCACGGCGTCGTGTGCGACATCGACGACACCGTGTGGGTGACCGGGATCGGCCACCCGCTGCAGGCGGCACGGCGAACACTGTTCGGCACGAGCTCGACCCGCGAAGCGGTGCCCGGCATGGCGGCTCTCGTCCGCGAGGCGGCACGGAGTCAGCGGGGGGCCGCCGTCGTGTACCTCAGCAACGGTCCCTGGAACTTCGCCGGGGTCGTGACACGCTTCCTGCGGAAGAAGGGCTTCCCGGCGGGCGCCGTCCTGATGACCGACTGGGGCGTCGAGCCGACCCGCTGGTTCCGGGACGGCCGGGCGCACAAGCGGTCTTCGCTCGTGCGCCTGCACGAGGACCTGCCCGAGGTGTCCTGGGTCCTCGTCGGCGACGACGGCGAGCACGACCCGGAGCTCTACGAGGCGTTCGCCCGCGCCCACCCGGCGTCGGTCGACGCGATCGCGCTGCGCCAGGTCGCACCCGACGCCCCGGTGGTCGACGACGCGACCGACGTCGCCGGCGTCCCCGTCGTCCGCGGTCGCGACGGACATGCGCTCCTGCCCCTGCTCCGTGCTGCGCTGGGTGGGCGGCGGAGCCCCTAGCGTCGGTGGTCGGCGGTAGACAGGTGCCGATGACGGAACCACGCGTGCGCCCCATGCTCGACGTCAAGCGGATCTACGCCGAGGACGCCGCCCTCGAGCTCCCTCGTGGACAGGAGGTGCTCGGGCGGTGGCCCGACGCCGAGATCGTGCCGGTGGCGTCGCACTGGAACATCCCCGAGGTGCACGGTGACGAGCGGAACGTGCAGCGCTGGGTCCGGATCAAGACCGAAGCGCTGGTGCTCGGCGTGAAGAAGTCGCTCGTCACCCGACCGAACGGGCGTTCCGCGGACTTCATCGCCCCCTCGACCGCGAACGGCTGCGCGATGGCATGCGCCTACTGCTACGTGCCGCGGCGCAAGGGCTACTCGAACCCGGTGACGGTCTTCGCGAACATCGAGCAGATCATCAAGCACGTCGCGCGGAACATCGCGAAGCAGGGACCGAAGACCGAGCCGAACCAGTGCGACCCGGACGCCTGGGTCTACGACATCGGCGAGAACAGCGACTGCTCCGTCGATGCGCTGATCAGCGACAACGTGCGCGACCTCTGCGACCTCTTCCGGATGACGCCCACGGCCAAGGCGTCCTTCGCGACGAAGTACGTCAACCGCGACCTGCTCGACTGGGACCCGATGGGTCGCACGCGCATCCGGTTCTCGCTCATGCCCCACGAGACCGCGAAGGTCACCGACATCCGCACGAGCCCGATCGCCGAGCGCATCGCCGCAGTGAACGACTTCGTCGACGCGGGGTACGAGGTGCACCTCAACTTCTCGCCGGTCATCCTCACGCCGACGTGGGAGTCCGACTGGGCCGAGCTGCTGCGACAGGTCGACGACGTGCTGTCACCCGCGGCGAAGGCGCAGCTCGCGGCCGAGGTGATCTTCCTGACCCACAACCAGCCGCTGCACGAGGTCAACCTCGGCTGGCACCCGAAGGCCGAGGACCTGCTCTGGCGCCCGGACCTGCAGGAGCAGAAGGTCTCGCAGAACGGCGCCGTCAACGTGCGCTACCGGTCCGGCATGAAGGGCCAGCTGGTCGAGCGGTTCCGCGAGCTCGTCGCCGAGCACCTGCCGTCCTGCCGCATCCGCTACGCCTTCTGAACCGGCTCGGTCGGGCGGACCCGGCGCAGACGACCGCGCCGGACACAGCGAACGCCCGCACCGACGAGCGGTACGGGCGTCAGCGGTGGTCGACGATCACTTGCCGTCGAACGCGTCCTTGGCCTTCTCCTTGTCGAGGCGACCCTCGCCCATGACCTGGTCCTTCTGGCCCTGGTGGGTGAGCTCCGCGTCGTCGGTCTTCTTGCCGACGGCCTCCTCGACCTTGCCGACGACCTTCTGCGTGACGTCCTTGGCCTTGTCTCCGAGCGACATGGTGTCTTCCTTCCTCCGGGAACCGCCGAGGATCCCCGGCGCCTGTGGAACCGAGACAACCACGCCGCTCCCGCGGGCTCGCGGCCCGGTCGGAGGTTCATGTACCCCGCCCGAGTCGCCCGGGGTACGACTACGGGACGAGTCGCCCGGGGTACGACTACGGGACGAGTCGCTCGGCGCGGTAGCGGTCGAACAGGTCGGTGAAGGCCCGCTCGGTCCGTCGGAACGCGGTGAACCCGGCTTCACGGCTCTTGCCCATGTCGGTGACGACCTCCATGGCGCGACCGAGGTCGGCGTCGGTGTGCCACCACGACGCCAGTCGCGTGATGTCCGACTCGACCAGTCCGTACCGCTCGGCGATACCGGCCCACGCACCCTCGTGCGGGGCCATCTGCTCCTCGAGCGGCCGCGGGCGGTCCTGGTAGCCCACCACCCGTGCCGGGTCGACGCCCAGGTGCGCGGCGAGCCGCGGCCACATCCACCGCCACCGGAAGACGTCGCCGTTCACCACGTTGAAGGGCTCGTCGGCGCCCTCGGGGCTGGTGGCCGCCCAGACCATGTGCTCGGCGAGGATGCCGGCGTCGGTCATGTCCGTCAGGCCGTTCCACTGCGCCTCGCTGCCCGGGAACACGAAGTCGAGGCCGAGCTCCTTCGCCAGGGTGGCCTGCACGGCGATGGTGAGGCCCATGTTCATGGCGTTGCCGACCGCGTGGCCGATCACCGTGTGCGAGCGGTGCACCGACCAGGTGAACCCCTGGCGCTCGGCAGCGGCGAAGAGCTCGTCCTCCTGCGCGTAGTAGAAGTTCGGGGTGTCGAGGCGCGGCTCCTCCTCGTGGAAGGGCGTGTCCGGCATCTCGCCCGCGGCGTACGCCTCGAACGGGCCGAGGTAGTGCTTCAGGCCGGTGACCAGGGCGACGTGCTCCAGCGGCGCGTGGGCCAGGGCGGCGAGCAGGTCGCGCACCATCCCGCCGTTGACGCGGATGTTCTCGGCCTCGGTCTCCTGCCGCTGCCACGCGGTGAAGAACACGTGTGTCGGCCGTTCGTCCGCGAGCGCGGTGGTCAGGGAGTCCGGGTCGCGGAGGTCGGCAGCGACGGTGCGCACACCGTCGCGGGCGAGCGGACGCCGGGAGAGCGCGGTCACGTCCCACCCGAGCGCGAGCAGGTGGTCGACGAGGGCGGAGCCGGTGATGCCGCTGGCCCCCACGACGAGGGCTCCGGGGCGGGCAGGGGTCGGTTCGGTGGTGTTCGTCATCGTGGTGGTGCAACGTACACGCGCGACACGTGTTCCCTACCGGGGGCGGCGGATCCGGATCGGGCCCTTCGCGGTCGACGGGTCGACGACGCTCCCGTTCTGGGTGATCTCGACCTCGCCCCGGGCGACCATCCGCCGCGCGGCCCGACGCGCGGGTTCCATCAGGGGGCGCCAGTCGTCGGGTTCGAGGGACCGTGCGACCTCGGACGGGCAGATGCTCGAGGACCGCGAGCGCGCGGCGAGCAGTTCGTCGATCCGCTGTTCGAGGGCGCGGTCCGTGGCGTCCACGCCGTGCTTCCGGCAGGCTGCCGAGCACCACTTCGCGTCGGGGGAGGCCGACGACGGCATCCGCCGACCGCAGGACGCGCAGGTGCGTTCCGCGTGTGTCAGTTCCGACGCCGAGGCGTCTGCGGCGGTCCGGATCGCTCGTCCCATGGGCACCATCCTCGTCCTGCGGTCCGACACGACCCACAGCCCAGGCTCGGCTGGCACGATCGGAGCGGTGAACGACGACGACACCACCCCCGTCCGTCCCGCCGAACCCGCGTGGGTCGAGCACGCGATGTGGTGGCACGTGTACCCGCTCGGCGCGGTCGGTGCCGAGGTCCGTCCGTCGACCCCGGTCGACGACCGCCCGGTCGAACACCGCCTCCAGCGGCTCGTACCGTGGCTCGACCACGTGGTGGACCTCGGGCTGAACGGGCTGCTGCTCGGTCCGGTCTTCGCATCCTCGACGCACGGCTACGACACGGTGGACCACTTCCGGATCGATCCGCGGCTCGGCGACGAGTCCGACCTCGCCGCGCTCGTGTCCGCGGCGCACGAGCGCGGGATCCGCGTGGTGCTCGACGGGGTCTTCAACCACGTCGGACGCGAGCACCCGGCGTTCCGAGCCCTCGAGGAGCAGGGGCCCGGTGCCCCGACCGCCGAGCTGTTCGCGGTGGAGCGGTCCGGGTGGCAGGCCGGTGACCCCGTGCCGGTGCGTGACTTCGAGGGGCACGACATCCTCGTCGCCCTCGACCACGACGGTCGGGCAGCGGAGGACCTGGTCGTCGAGGTGATGACGTACTGGCTCGACCGTGGGATCGACGGGTGGCGGCTCGACGCGGCCTACGCCGTACCACCGTCGTTCTGGGCACGGGTGCTGCCCCGGGTGCGCGAGCGCTTCCCGGACGCATGGTGGAGCGGTGAGGTCATCCACGGGGACGCTGCCGCGATCGTGCAGGCGTCGACGATGGACTCGACCACGCAGTACGAGCTGTGGCAGGCCGTCTGGCACGGCATCGCCGACCGGAACTGCTTCGAGCTCGCCCACGCCGTCGAGCGCCACGACGCCCTGCTCCCCGCGTTCGTGCCCACGACCTTCGTCGGCAACCACGACGTCACCCGCATCGCGAGCGCGGTGGGGGAGCGGTTCGCCGGCCACGCCGCAGCGGTGCTGTTCACCGTCGCGGGGACGCCGGTCGTGTACGCGGGCGACGAGTACGGCTGGACGGCGGTCAAGGAGGAGCGCGAGGGCGGCGACGACGCCGTCCGCCCGGAGCTCCCGGCGGCCCCGCCCGCGCCGATCGGTCTGACCCACGTGCACGAGGCCCTGATCGCCCTGCGGCGGCGGAACCCCTGGCTGCACCGCGCGCACACCGACGTGGTGCACCTGACCAACACCGCGGTGGTGCTGCGGACGGCGACGGCGGACGCGGCGGTGGTGACCGCCCTGAACCTGGCGGACGACCCGGTCGAGGTGCCCGCGGCCGACGCGACGCGGGTCGAGGCGGGCGGTGGCGACCTGCGGGACGGGACCCTGCGCCTCCCGGCCGCCGGCTGGGCCGTCCTGACGGCCTGACGCTCCCGCGGACAGAACGAGACTCGGGCTGGGCGACCGTTCTCGCACCGATCGGCGCGAGATGTGTCGCTCAGCCCGAGTCTCGGGGCAGGAGAGCCAGTCCTACTTGCGCGCGGACGCCGCCCGGCGCTTGTTGAACACGTCGAACGCGACGGCGGCGAGCAGCACCAGGCCCTTGATGAGCGACTGGTACTCGGTGCCGACACCGAGGATCGACATGCCGTTGTTCAGGATGCCGATGATGAGACCACCGACGATCGCGCCCGGCACCGTACCGATGCCGCCGGTGACCGCGGCGCCACCGATGAACACGGCCGCGATGGCGTCGAGCTCGAAGCCGTTGCCGGCACCCGGGGCGGCCAGGTTGAGCTGGCCGGTGAAGACCACGCCCGCCAGGGCCGCGATGACGCCCATGTTCACGAAGAGCAGGAACGTGACGCGCTTCGTCTTCACGCCGGACAGCTGCGCGGCGAGGGCGTTGCCGCCGATCGCGTAGACGTGGCGACCGAACACCGAGCTGCGCATGACCACCGAGTAGATGACCACG
>CAJYIG010000027.1 GCA_913774725.1 uncultured Curtobacterium sp.
CGGCCGCGCCTGACCGCGCGAGGAGCCGTCCGGGTCAGGCGGCCATCGGGCCGTACCGGCGGTGCCCCTTCACGTCGTAGCGGTCGAGCATCATGACCTTGTCCCACGCGGCGACGAAGTCCCGCACGAAGCGCTCCTGGCCGTCGCTGCCGGCATAGACGTCGACGATCGAGCGGAGCTGCGCGTTCGAGCCGAACACCAGGTCGTTCCGCGACGCCGTCCAGCGCTCCTCGCCGGTGGCCTGCACGGTCCCGGTGAAGGTCGTCTCGGTGTCGTCGGTCTTCTTCCACACCAGGTCGGTGTCCGTCAGGTTGACGAAGAAGTCCGTCGTCAGCGCGCCGACCCGGTCGGTCAGGACACCCGTCGACGAGCCGTCCCAGTTCGCACCGAGCACCCGCAGCCCGCCGGTGAGCACCGTCCACTCCGGGGCGGTCAGCGTCATGAGGTTCGCCCGGTCCAGGAACACGGCCTCCGGAGCGACACCGGGGGCGAAGTCCGCGAAGCGCTCGGACACGTGGTTCCGGAACCCGTCGGCGATCGGCCGGAGCCACTCGAACATCTCGATGTCGGTCTGCTCCTGCGAGGCGTCGACGCGGCCCGGTGTGAACGGCACCGAGACATCGACGCCGGCGGCGCGCGCGGCGTCCTCGACCCCGACGCAGCCCGCCAGGACCACGAGGTCGGCGAGGGAGACGTGCTTGCCGCCCTGCTCGAACGTCGCCTTGACGCCGCGCAGCGTCTCGACGACGGGGACGGTGCGCTGGTTGATCGGCCAGTCCTTCTGCGGGGCGAGCGCGATCCGCCCGCCGTTCGCGCCGCCGCGCTTGTCGCTGTCGCGGTAGGTCGAGGCGGCCGAGTACGCGGTGACGACCAGGTCGGACACCGCGGTGCCGGTCGCGCGGATCGCCTGCCGGAGCGCGTCGACGTCCGCGTCGGTCAGGGGCGCGCCGACCGCGTCGGGCAGCGGGTCCTGCCAGAGCAGGTCGTCCGAGATCGTCGTCTCCGGGCCGAGGTAGCGGTGCTTCGGCCCCATGTCGCGGTGCGTCAGCTTGTACCAGGCCTTCGAGAACGCCGTCGTGAACAGGTCGAAGTCGGCGAGGAAGCGCTCGCACACCTCGCGGTAGGCCGGGTCGACCTTCAGCGCGATGTCCGAGGTAATCATCATGAGCGCGTGCGTCTCGCCGGGCACGTGGGCGTCCGGGGTGCGCGGGGCGTCGGGGTCCTTCGGCGTCCACTGCAGGGCGCCCGCGGGGCTCTTCGTCTGCTCCCACTCGTGGCCGAACAGGTTCTCGAGGTAGCTGTTGTCCCAGCGGGTCGGGTCCTGGGTCCAGCTGCCCTCGATGCCGTTCGTCATGGTGTCCTTGCCGTTGCCGGCACCCTGCGGGTTGTGCCAGCCGAGGCCCATCGCCTCGATCGGGGCGATCTCCGGCGGCGGGCCGATCTCGGCGGCCGGTACCTGGCCGTGGCTCTTGCCGAACGCGTGGCCGCCGGCGATCAGGGCGACGGTCTCCTCGTCGTTCATCGCCATCCGGCTGAAGGTGATGCGGATGTCCCGCGCCGAGCCCATCGGGTCGCCGTTCGCGTACGGGCCCTCGGGGTTGACGTAGATGAGGGCCTGGTGGGACGCGGCGAGGGGGCTCTGCAGGTCGTAGTCGGCGTCGCCGTTCTCGCCGGTCCACCGCTCGTCGCGCTGCACCATGTCGTCCTGGCTCTCGACGTGGTGCGGGTCCCACACCTCCGGACCCCACCAGGTGCCCTCGTCCGGCTCCCACGCGTCGAGGCGACCGCCGCCGAAGCCGTACGTCGGCAGGCCCATCAGCTCGAGCGCGCAGTTGCCGGTGAGGACCATGAGGTCGGCCCACGAGAGCGCGTTGCCGTACTTGTGCTTGATCGGCTGGAGCAGGCGGCGCGACTTGTCGGTGTTGCCGTTGTCCCACCAGCTGCTGATCGGGGCGAAGCGCTGCATCGCGGTGCCCGCGCCGCCGCGGCCGTCCGCGATCCGGTAGGTGCCGGCGGCGTGCCAGGCCATGCGGATCATCTGCGGGCCGTAGTTGCCGTAGTCGGCGGGCCACCAGTCGACCGAGGTCGTGAGCAGCTGCTTGATGTCGCGCTTGAGTTCCTCGAGGTCGATCGTGGCGAAGGCCGCCGCGTAGTCGAAGTCCGCGCCGAGCGGGTCGGCGTCGATCCCGTTGCGGTGCAGCAGCTCGACGCGGAGCCGCTGCGGGTACCAGCCCTCCAGCGACGACGGCGCCTGGCCGAACGTGCCGCCGAGGTGGTCGCCCCCGGCCGGCAACGAGCCGGCCATGTGGAAGCTGCAGGTGTCCGTGCCGTCGGCGTCACGGGCGTGGCTGCCGTGGAAGGAGGACCCCTGCGGGGTCGCGGTGTCGTGGTGGCCGTCGTGCTGCTGGCCGGTGTCGTCCGTGCCGGTCGTGCTGTCGTCGCTCAACGCTGCTCCTGTTCGATGACTGTCCGCGGAACGCGGGGGTCGCCCGTCACGCTCCGCCTCGCCGCTGTGAGGACGGCGGGAACGGTGCGCAACACGGCGGGGGGTCCTGTCAGCCCTTCCAGACCGAGACGGCGCCGGCGTGGCCGATGACGACGACCTCGACGAGCGAACCGATGCCTGCGGCGATGAGCAGCACCGGGCCGACGATGCCGACCGCACGCGCCGATCCGTCGTTCGTCACCCGCGGGACGGCGAAGCGGTGCCAGCCCCACCACAGCGTCAGCAGCACGAAGACGGCGATCGACCACGGCAGCAGCCCGTCGGCGAGCTCGGTGTGCCGCTCGAGCAGCGCGGTCTCCTTCTCGCGGTGCTCGAGCCACTCGCCGGACGAGGTCGCGAGCGGCACCGACACCAGCGCGACCAGGGCGACGATCGGTGCGCCGACCGCGAGCCACCGTCGGGCCGCCGGCCACGCCGCGGTCACGATCGCGGTGAGGGCCGCCACCGGGACGCTGACCGTGGTCAGGTGCACGAGGAGCGGGTGCAGGGGGATGCCGTCGAACTGCCAGTCCATCGTGGCCTCTCGGGTCGCGCGCCGGTGGTTCCGGCGACCTGCGATCAGCCAACCTGCCCGGATCGCGCCGCGCTCGTCCGGCAGGCCGCTCGGCGCACTCCGCGATCACTCGAAACCTCACACGGACGGAGCGGGACGCGGCTCCGACCACGGACGGAGCCGGACGCGACGCCGTCAGGGGCGGTGGTCGTACCGACCCGGCGGCGGGTC
>CAJYIG010000028.1 GCA_913774725.1 uncultured Curtobacterium sp.
CGGCGTCGGCATCGCGTCGGCGGGGATCGTCAGGTTGACGCCCGCGCCGACGACGACGCTGCCGTCGGACGCGACCTGGCAGAGGATGCCGCAGACCTTGCGTCCGTCGACCAGCACGTCGTTCGGCCACTTCACCAGGACACGCGGCTCCGTCGCGGGGGTGCGGTCGGTCTCGGCGTCGTCGTCCGGACGGGAGGCCCGACCCGGCTCGTCGACGTCCGGCACCAGCGTGGACACCGCGTCGCGCATCGCGGTGCCGGCCACCAGGGGCAGCCACCCGCGGTCGCGGTCGTCCAGGTCGGCACGGACGAGCAGGCTCACCGCGAGCGTCTGCCCGGCCGGCGCGCTCCAGGAGCGGTCGAGGCGTCCGCGCCCGGCCGTCTGGTCGAGCGTGACCACGACGCTGCCGTGCGGCCGTCCACCTGCCACGGCCAGCAGGTCGGCGTTCGTGGAGCCGGTCCGCCCGACGGCATCGAACACCCCGCCCGCGGTCTCGACGGCGGCACGGGCACGCGGCAGGACGGGCGGGACGGGTGTGGACATGCACGCAAATCTACGGGCAGGAACCGTGGGGGTCCTCCAACCGGCCCCGTCCCGCCCGCCGGTAGGGTGAGCGGGTGACCACAGGAGACACCCCCGACCTCTCGACCACGGCCGGTCGCCTCGCGGACCTGCGCGACCGCTACCACGAGGCCGTGACCGCCGCGGGCGAGGCGGCCATCGCGAAGCAGCACGCGAAGGGCAAGGGCACCGCCCGCGAGCGCATCGAGCAGCTCCTCGACGAGAACTCCTTCGTCGAGTTCGACGAGTTCGTGCGCCACCGCACCACGTCGTTCGGCATGGACGCCAAGCGCCCGTACGGCGACGCCGTCGTGACCGGCGTCGGGACGATCCACGGCCGCAACGTCGCGGTCTACGCGCAGGACTTCACCGTGTTCGGCGGGTCGCTCGGCGAGGTCGCCGGCGAGAAGATCGTCAAGGTGATGCAGCACGCGCTGAAGACCGGCGTGCCGATCATCGGCATCCTCGACTCCGGCGGCGCCCGCATCCAGGAGGGCGTCGTCGCCCGGGGCAAGTACGGCGAGATCTTCCGGTTGAACACGCAGGCGTCCGGGGTCATCCCGCAGATCTCGATCGTGATGGGCCCGGCGGCCGGCGGCGCGGTGTACTCCCCCGCGCTCACCGACTTCGTGATCATGGTGGACAAGACGAGCCACATGTTCGTCACCGGCCCCGACGTCATCAAGACCGTCACCGGCGAGGACGTCGGCTTCGAGGAGCTCGGCGGCGCGCAGACCCACAACGCCGTCTCCGGTGTGGCGCACTACCTGGCCGAGGACGAGTCCGACGCCCTCGACTACGCGCGGTCGCTCGTCGGGTTCCTGCCGGACAACAACCTGTCCGACCCGCCGGCGTACGACGTCGCCCCGGAGCTCGAGACGACCGACGCCGACCACGAGCTCGACGTCGTCATCCCCGACTCGACGAACCAGCCGTACGACGTCACCACGATCGTCGAGCACATCGTCGACGACGGCGAGTTCCTCGAGGTCCAGCCGCTCTTCGCGCCGAACATCATGGTCGGCTTCGGTCGCGTCGAGGGCCGCACGGTCGGCATCATCGCGAACCAGCCGCAGGCGATGGCCGGCACGCTGAACATCGACGCCGGCGAGAAGGCCGCGCGCTTCGTCCGGTTCTGCGACGCGTTCGACATCCCGATCCTGACGCTCGTCGACGTCCCCGGCTACCTGCCCGGCACCGACCAGGAGTGGACCGGTGTGATCCGCCGCGGCGCGAAGCTGCTGTACGCGTACGCCGAGGCGACCGTGCCGCTCGTCACCGTCATCACGCGCAAGGCGTACGGCGGTGCCTACATCGTCATGGGGTCGAAGCAGCTCGGTGCGGACATCAACCTGGCGTGGCCGACCGCCGAGATCGCGGTGATGGGCGGTCAGGGCGCCGTCAACATCCTCTACCGCGCCGAGATCAAGCGTGCCGAGGAAGCGGGCGAGGACGTCGCCGCGGTCCGCACCCGGCTCGCGAACGAGTACACGTACAACGTGGCGTCGCCGTACCTCGCGGCCGAGCGCGGTGAACTCGACGGCATCATCCAGCCGCACGCGACCCGCGTCTCGGTCATCAAGGCGCTGCGGGCACTCCGGGGGAAGCGCGCGTCGCTGCCGCCGAAGAAGCACGGGAACATCCCGCTCTGATGGGCAGGCACGCAGCACACGTCCCCGCTGACGCCGCGGTCCCCGAGGGGACGGCAGCGTCCACGCCGGACGGGGCCACCGGTCCGGTCGTCGCGGACGTCCGCGTCGTCGCCGGCGACCCGTCGCCGGAGGAGCTCGCGGCCGTCGTGGCCGTCCTCCAGCGACAGGCCGACGAGGCCGCTGCGCTCGGTCGAGCCGAGGTCACCGGGTCACCGCGCTCGGGCTGGGACGCGTCCGCTCGGGGTCTCCGCCGCCCGCTGGAGCACGGTCACGGCGCCTGGAGCCGGTCCCTGCGCTGAGCCCGGCTGGGTTGCGGGGACCCGTACGTCAGCCGCTGGACCCCCGTCGTCCATCGACGGGGGTCTTGTGCGTCCGGGGGTACCGGAGGCACGATGTACCCCTGTCGCACGACGCAACCCGGCCCTGGCCGCACGGTTGCAGGGTGCACTTCCCGGTCGGTCTCCCCTCGATCGGGGGACAACGTCGCTGTTGCAGCACCGGATGTGCGCAATTTGTCCCCCATAATGACGACTGACACGGCCTCTCACCGAGGGCATCATTGTTCGTGTTCGGTGTCCTTCACAGAAGAACATCGTTGGTCGGTGGCCGACTAGGGTACGACGCCTCCGACCAGCTGCGAGCCAGGGCGACATTCGGGTTGTCGCTCAGGCTCGGGTCGTGAACGGGCCGGTCCCTCGGACCGGCCCGTTCCCCGTTCCCCGTTACCGGGACCCCGCCCTACCCCGGGTGCAGCCTCAGACCGCCGCGCGGCGCGGGATCTCGGTCCAGAGCACCACGGAGTCGTCCTCGTCCTCGTCGTCGTCGAGACCGGCACCGAGCGCCGCGGACTCGCTCGCGGCGGTGTCGAGTCGCAGCCCGACGATCGTGACCGCGGCGTCCGACCCCTCGGCCACCGTGCGGACGATGACGTTGTCCGCGTCCCGGGCACGACGCAGGGCGTCCGCGATCTCGGCGTGCACGCGGCGGAGGTCGTCCATCTCGAGGTCGTCGAGCCCGCCGTCGTCGTGCAGCTGCACCGTGGCGCCGCGACGCCGCAGGCGCATCACCTCGTCGCGCACGTCGTCCGACAGCAGGGACCGACCGCGGATCTCGTCGCGGATGGCCTGTTCGAGGTGCAGGCACTCCGACCGCTCGTCGTCGGTCAGGTCGCCGTCCCGTTCGATGACCCGCTCGAGCATCGGCAGCGCCATCCTCGTCGTCTGGCTCAGCCGGAACTGCCGCTCGAACACGTGCGCGTCCTGCGCGGCCTGCCAGTCCGCGGTCTCCTGCTCGGCGCGCAGGAACTCCTGCGTGGTCCGTGTGGCCCGGTCCATCGCCACGGCGAACCCGGTGGCGACCGCCACCCAGGTGAGGTTGCCGACCAGGCCCAGGTCGCCGAACGCTCCGGGGCCCGCCCAGACCACGACGAAGAGGGTGACGAACACGACCCCGGCCCAGGCGAAGGCCCGACGACCCCGCACGACGAGCACCACCATGAGCGTGCCGACGGCGGCCACCCACCAGGTGGTCGAGTCGTTCTTGTCCGCCAGGTCGACCACCGGGGCGGCGATGACCGGCATGACCAGGGCGGTGGCGAGCGAGAAGCACGCGGCCCAGACGGGCAGGGGGCGGCCGGGGAGGAAGATAGCCACGCCGCTCGCAGCGGCGTAGAGCGCCATGCACGTGAGCACCGGACCGACCTCGGTGACCGTCGCCAACGACGCCACGCCGAGGACGAGGTGGAAGACGGAGAACAGCGCGGCGAGCCCGATGGCGATGCCGGCGGGGAGCGAGACCCTCACGCCTGCGCCCCCGGGTGCCACTCGAGCCGGATCCGGGTGCCCGCGCCCGGGTTGCTCGCGACCACGGCCGTGCCACCCACGGCCTGGACACGTTCGATGATCGACCGACGCACGCCGAGGCGCGCGGTCGGGACCGCCCCGAGGTCGAAGCCGGCGCCGTCGTCCCCGACCTCCACGTGCACCGAAGCGCCGCGCTGCTCGACACGCACCCACCGGTCGACCTCGGGTCCGCCGGCGTGCTGCACGCTGTTCACCGACGCCTGCAGTGCCGCCGAGGCCAGCGCGTCGGCCACCGTCGCGGGCACCCGCATCCCACCGACCGGTGCGTCGCGGAGGTGCACCGGGGCCGCCAGCGCGCCCACCGCGGCGGTGATCCGCCCGCGGAGCTCGTGGACCGTCACCGGCGGGGCCTCGCCGGGCAGGTCCGCTGCGGCAGCGGCCAGGTGGTCGATCGCGTTCCGCGCCATCCGGGCGGCGAGCGCCTTCGCCTCGGGGCTGTGCGCGCGCGCTGCCGAGAGCAACGTCGTCAGGACACTGTCGTGGACGATCGCGTCGACCTGCACGCGCTCGACCTCGGTGGCGTGCTCACGGATCGCGGACGAGTAGCGGCGGACCGCGGTGGCCTGTGCGGTGTCCACGGCGGCTGCGGCGCGGCGGAGGAGCACCGCGATGACGAGCACGCCGCCGCTGAGGATCGCCGTGTACACGCCCTGCAGGAACGCGCCCTGTCCGGCACCTCCGCCGACCGGGCTCAGGCGCACGACGACGTAGACGGCCGGGACGAGCGCGGTGTACACCGTCGCCCGCCACGGCGCGAAACCCATCGCCGCCGCGGTCGACGCCACCGTGCAGAACCACCACGGCCACGGGTACCGGTCGTCGGGGATCGGCCTGCTGACGATGAGCGGCCAGGTCACGAGCACGACGAGGAAGAGCAGGGCGCACACGATCTGCGCGACCTGGGCCAGGCGCTGGACGAACGCCGACACCCCCACGAACACCAGTGCGGCGCCGAACGCGACCGCCGTCACGGGTCCCCAGACCGGGTCGAGGTACGGCAGCTGTCCGACGACCAGCGGCGCGTAGACCGCGCCGTACCCGACCGCGGCGAGCGCGATGAGGATCGCGAAGAGCCGCTCGACGGACGCCTGCGTGATGGTCGGCCGGACACCGCGCAGCGGGTCGACCCCGAACGGCGCCGGGTCGACCGCTCCCGCACCGTCCGTCGGGGCCCCCGCGACACCGGTCGCCCGTGGCTCCGCGCCCGACGGACGGGCCGGTCCGGCCGTGGTGGCCATCGGGATCAGCGACCGTCGGTGTCGGGGTCGATGCCCGAGTCGAGCCCGGGCAGGATGCCGTCCTCCACCGCACGGCGCAGCAGGTCGACCTTCGTCGGAGCCGGCCGGCCGACCTCGACGTACTTCACGCGGATGCGGTCGAGGTACTCGCGCGCGGTCGAGTACCCGATGCCGAGCTGCTGGGCCGCGAGCTTGAGCGGCAGGCCCGAGGCGTAGAGGTGCAGGATCTCGCGCTCACGACGACCGAGCTGCGCCTTCGCGAAGTCCCGGTCGGCGTCGATCGCGCTCGCCCACTCGAGGTTGTTGAGCACGTCCCCGCGGGCGACGGTCGCGACGGCCGCCATCACGGTCTTCGTCGCGGACGACTTCGGGATGACCCCGGCTGCCCCTGCTGCCAGTGCCTCGCGCACACTCGCGACGCGGTCGGCGATCGAGTGGACGAGCACCGCGGAACCGGTGCCCTGCACACCCTTCACGTTCGCGGTGACCGTCGAGCCGTCGCCGAGCGACAGGTCGAGCACGACGACGTCGACCTCGCGTCCCCCGAGCTGCGCGACGTACTCGGGGACGCTCGCGGCCGTGAGCACCACCTCGAAGCCCTCGTTCTGGCACGCTGCCTGGATGCCGAGCCGCACGGACTCGTGGTCGTCGACGATCGCGACGCGGACGGGCCTGGTGGCCAGTCCGGTCGCTCCGCTGCTGGTGTTCGTGTCTGCTGCCACGGTGGCCTCTCGTTCCGATGCACGCCCGGCCCCTGTCGCCGGGAGCGATCACCGACCAAGGATACCCAGGTCGGACCCAGACTCGGCGTTCTGGGACACCGCGTCACACAGTGGAGGGGACCACCGCACCGGGGCGGCGCAGGCGATCGGCATCAGGCCCGGTTCAGGCGAACGGCACCAGGCGCGCGACGGCCTCGAGGTGGTGGGTGTGCGGGAACAGGTCGAACGCCCGCAGCGCCTCGAGCCGGTACCCGAGGTCCGCGAAGGTCGCGACGTCCCGCGCCAGGGCGACGGGGTCGCAGGCGACGTAGACGACCTGCGCGGGCTGCAGCGCGGCGATCTGCACGACGACCTCGCGCCCGGCACCCGAGCGCGGCGGGTCGAGCACGACGGTGCCGGCGCGGAAGCGCTGCAGCTCGGGCCGGGACGCGTCCGCGGCCGTCCTGGCGAGCCAGCGGTCCACCCGAGCGGTCTCGGCGCGGGCGCCGATCCACTCCGCCAGGTTCTCCTGCGCGTGCTCGGTGGCCCGGGGCGCGCTCTCGACGCTCGTGATCCGGGCCTTCGGGCCGACGACGTCGCCGAGCGCCGCGGCGAGCAGTCCGACGCCGCCGTACAGGTCGAGGTGCTGCCCCTCCGGGTCGAGCCGGTCGCGGTCGACCAGGTCCTGCACCGCCGCGGTCAGCACGGTCGAAGCCTGGCGGTGGA
>CAJYIG010000029.1 GCA_913774725.1 uncultured Curtobacterium sp.
GGTGAACACCGGGACGAAGGGCAGTTCGCGGATCATCACGTGCGCGATGCTCCCGCCCTCGGGGTCGTCCGCGGGCTTCCACGGCACCCACGCGGCGCTGGCGAGGAACCCCTGCGCCGACGACGCCATGCGGCGCCGCAGGGCTCCGGCGGGCGACTCGGTCTTGCCGGCACCGGGGCCGAACGCCGACCCGCTCGTGTCGCTGCTGCTCATGGGGTTCCCTCCGCGGTGGTGTGCCCGGCCATGCTCCCACGTCACGGGAGCGGAACCGAATGCGCACTGCGGCCACCGGTGTCGGCGCTCGCGTCTACAGTCCGAGCAAGTCCGCACCTCCAGGTCAGGAGCACCGTGCCACCACTGCAGTTGACCCGACGGTCGCTCCTCGCGGGCGCCCTCGGGCTCGGCGCGGCCACCGCCCTGAGCGGGTGCGTCGCGAACAACGGTCCGCAGCCGAGTACTGCGGCGCCCGGGTCGAAGGCCGACATCGGCGAGGTCGAGGGGACGCTGCGCTTCGCGTTCTGGGGCGGCAGCGACGGTGAGAACAGCGGGTTCGCGCGCGCCAAGGCCGGGTTCGAGAAACGGCACCCGAAGGCGACGATCGAGCTGCAGACCCTGCCGTACGACGGGTTCTTCTCGGGCATCGACCGGGGCATCCTCTCGCGCACGGCTCCCGACGTCTTCCGGGTCGACTACACGAGCATCGGGAAGTACACCTCGCACGGGGTGCTGCTCGACATGACGCCGTACCTCAGCGCGACCGAGGCGAAGGGGTTCCTGCCGGCGCTGTACGACGCCGTGCGGTTCGAGGGACGGACGTACGGTGTGCCGCACCAGACCGACACGTCCGCGATCGCGTTCAGCCGGGAGGCCCTCGACGAGGCGGGCATCGGCGCTGTGCCCGACCGGCTGGAGGACGCGTGGACGTGGGAGGAGTTCTCCGACGTCAGCACGAAGCTCCGGAAGACCCTGCCCGACGACAAGTACCCGTTCGCCTACGACTGGACGGCCGCCGGCGCCTACCGCTGGGCGAGCTTCCTGTACCAGGCGGGCGGATCGCTGCTCACGGAGGACCTGCGGCACTCCGCGGTCGACGGGGATCCGGCGCGCGAGGCCATGGCGTTCACGCAGCGGTTCTTCGACGAGAAGTGGGTGCCGGCGAACAACACCATCAAGACGACGGTCTACTCGGACAACTTCTTCCTCAACCAGACCGTGGCGATGACGTTCATCGGCGACTTCCTCGTACCCGAGCTCGCTGACGGAGCGAACGGGTACCAGGGCGGCGAGTGGGCGACGACCTACATGCCGCGGGACCGGGCGGCGGCGTCCGACCTCGGCGGCAACGCGATCGTCGCGACGCGGGACACCGAGAACCCCGAACTCGCAGCCGCGTTCCTCAAGTTCCTCGTGGAGGAGGACCAGATGCGCGACTTCTGTCAGCTCGCCAACGAGCTCCCGACGCTGCAGACCCTGGCGGACCAGACGCTCGACTACGCGGTCCGCCCGGACGTGATGGGGGTCTTCACGCAGCAGGCCACGACGATCACCGAGACGGCTGTGCGCGAGACCGTCGTGCCGGGCTTCGCGTCGATCAACACCGCGCTGCAGGACCAGCTCGAGCTCGCGTTCCACGGCCGGGGCACCGAGCAGGCGGTCCGCGCGATCGACGCCGCGGTCGACCGGGCGGTGTCCGCGTGACGGGCGCGACCGAGCGCATCGGCGGCGCCACGGCGGGCGGAGCCGTGCGGCGCGGACCGCGGCGGTCGGCCGGGGTCTTCCGTGCCTCCAGTACGGCGGCCGCATCTGCATTCCTGCTGCCGAACGTCGTGCTGATCGTCGTCTTCACGCTGCTGCCGCTCGTGTACGCGCTGGTGATCAGCTTCCAGGACCTCGACTCGCTGGGCGGGACGAGCTGGGCCGGCCTCGGCAACTACGTGCAGCTCGTCACCGACCCGGTGTTCTGGCAGTCGGTGTGGAACACCGGCGTCTTCACGCTGTTCACGGTGCCGGTCGGCATGGCGATCGGCCTGGGGATCGCGGTGCTGCTGAACGGCGTGCTGCCCGGTCGGACGGTGTTCCGGACGATCATCTTCCTGCCGCTCGTCGTTTCCGGTGTGGCCACGGGCGTGCTCGGCGCGTGGATGTTCGACCAGAACAACGGGTTCATCGACAAGTTCCTCGCGACGCTCGGGCTACCGCAGGTGGACTGGCAGTCGAGCGGCGGGTGGGCGATGACGGCGGTCATCCTCATGACCCTCTGGCAGCGCATCGGCTTCGACATGCTCATCTACCTGGCGGGTCTGCAGGGCGTCGATCCCGCGGTGCAGGAGGCCGCGTCGACCGACGGTGCGACCGGGTGGCAGCGCTTCCGGCTCATCACGTTCCCGCTGCTCGGGCCGTCGACGTTCTTCCTGCTCGTGATGAACCTCATCTACTCGTTCCAGGTGTTCGACACCGTGTGGGCGATGACCCGCGGCGGGCCCGGGTACGGCACGACGACGGTGGTGTCCTACGCCTACCGGGTGGCCTTCGACGAGCACGGGCCGCAGCTGCTCGGCTACGGAGCGGCGGTCGGCATCGTGATCTACCTCGTGACGCTCCTCATCACGGGACTGCAGTGGCGCTTCAACGCTGGACGGGACCAGACGGACTGATGACCTCATCGACGTGGGACACCGGCGCGACCGCGTCCGGTCGGTCCGCCCGAGCCACGAGCACCACCGCAACCCGGTCGCCCCGGAAGCGCGGCGGCAAGCTGCTCTGGCTGCGCCTGACCGTCGCGATCATCGT
>CAJYIG010000030.1 GCA_913774725.1 uncultured Curtobacterium sp.
GGACGCGGACCCGGACGAGATCAAGCGACTGCGCCGCCAGCGGTCGGAGGTGGTCGCGGCGCTGGCGCAGGCCGGAGCGGACCTCGCCTCCGATGCCGGGCACCCGGTGACGCCGGCGGCGCTCGACCAGGTCCGCGCGACGATCGAGGCCGCCATGGCCGACCAACACGCCGGTGCCGCCGTCCGGTCGGGGCTGCTCGTCCGACCGCTCGAGAGCGCGGGGTTCGACGCCGTCGACCTCGACGGAGCGCTGGCCGACCCCGATGCCGTGCCGGACGCGTGGTCCGGCACCGACGCAGAACCCATCCCGATCACCAGCGCGCGCCGATCGCGGAAGGGGCGCCGCGCCTCCAGGACGGAGCCGGAGCCGGAGCAGGAGCAGGAGCCTGAGCCTCGCGTCGACCCGGCTGCCGAGCGCCGTGCCGCTCGCGAAGCCGAGGCCGCAGCGCGCGCCGAGTCACGCGACGCCGACGCGGCACTGGACAGCGCGGAGCAGGACCTCGAGGCCGCCGAGGGCCGCCGAGCCGACCTCGAACGGCAGCTCGCCGAGGCCAGCGCCGCGGTCGAGCGGGCAGAGTACGCGCGCGACCAGGCAGAGGAGGCGAGCGACCGCGCACGGGACCTCCTGCGCGCCGCACAGCACCACCGCCGCGACGTCGGTCGCTGAGGCCGGTGCAACACGCCCGACCACCCCTGCTAGACTCACAAACCGACTTCGGCGAGGGCCGCGCTGCGCGCGGCCGTGATCGACGCGGTAGGGAGACCCGGCCCAGTCCTGGGAGCGTTCCTCACGCGTGCACGCGTTCGAGTTGCAACACCACAGACCCCCCGATGCCGGCACCCCGGCGTCGACCCCGACACCAGGAGGCACCATGGCCGACTACACCAAGCTCGCAGCGGAGACCCGCACCAAGTTCGGCAAGGGCGCTGCGCGCAAGCTCCGCGCTGCCGACAAGATCCCCGCGGTCGTCTACGGCCTCGGCACCGAGCCGCAGCACATCACCCTCCCGGGCCACGAGACGATGCTGCTCGTCCGTACCGCCAACGCGGTCGTCGACCTCGACATCGAGGGTGCGGCCCAGCTCGCCCTCGTCAAGGACGTCCAGCGCGACCCGGTGCGCCAGATCATCGAGCACATCGACCTCGTCGTCGTGCGCCGTGGCGAGAAGGTCACCGTCGACGTCCCCGTCGTCGTCGAGGGCGAGTCCTTCTCCGGCACGATCCACGTCCAGGACCTCGCGTCCGTCTCGCTCCTCGTCGAGGCGACCGACATCCCGGAGCACGTGACCGTCGACGTCGAGGGCCTCGAGGACGGCGCACAGGTCCTGGCCTCGCAGCTCGAGCTGCCGGCCGGTGCCGAGCTCGAGACCGACGGTGAGGCGCTCGTCGTCCAGATCGTCACCCCGCGTGGCACGGCTGACGACGACGCCGCCGACGAGGCCGCTGCCGAGGCGGGCGCCGAGGCCGGCACCGAGGGCGGCTCCGCCCCGGTCGACTCCGAGTAACACCCCGCTCGCGGATCGTCTGGCCGACGCTGATGACAGGGACGACCCTCGTCGTGGTCGGGCTCGGGAACCCCGGGCCCGGCTACGCGGGCAACCGTCACAACGTCGGCCAGATGGTCCTCGACGAACTCGCCGCCCGCATGGGCGCGACGTTCAAGAAGCACAAGACGCCGAACCAGGTCGCCGAGGGGCGCCTGGTGCCCGGCGGACCGAAGCTGGTCCTGGCGAAGCCGGGATCCTTCATGAACACCTCCGGTGGCCCGGTCTCGAGCGTGCTCGGGTTCTACAGTGCGACGCCGGAGGACCTCATCGTCGTGCACGACGAGCTCGATCTGCCGTACGACACCGTCCGGCTCAAGGGCAGCGGCGGGCACGGCGGCCACAACGGCCTCCGCGACATCATCAAGGCGACCGGCACGAACGAGTTCACCCGGGTGCGGATCGGCATCGGCCGACCCCCGGGACGCCAGGACCCCGCCGACTACGTGCTGCGTGACTTCTCGCCGACCGAGAAGAAGACGCTGCCGAACCTGCTCGCCGACGGCGCCGACGCGGTCGAGGCGATCGCGGAGCTCGGGCTCCTCGCCGCGCAGCAGCGCGTGCACGCTCCGTCCTGACCCGTCGAGCGCGTCGCGCGGGCGCTCCGGCCTCGGCCTCGGCCTGGAGGCGCGACCCGCGTCCGCCTCGTCGCTGTCCGGAAGGCGTGTGGTCCCCGAACTGGGGGACACTCGCGTCCCCCGGTCGTGGGTACGTTCGCCAGGGGGTGACCATCCCCGACGACGAGGGGGACGACCGTGGGACGAGCAGCACACCGAGCACGACGGACGGGTGGGCTCCGGACGGCGGTCGCCGTCGTCCCCGCAGCGGTCGTGGTGATCGCCGTGGGGCTCGGGTCGCTCCTCACGCAGGACGGCGCCGTCGCCGCGACCGAGACGTGGACGCCGACGGCCGCCGAGTCCTCCGCGCCTCCGGTCGCCTCGACCTTCGGCGCGCCGAACGACGTCCACCACGAGTCCGACGGTGCGCTGCTCGTGGCCGACTTCTCGGCGAACGGTCTGCTGCGGCGGGCGGTCGACGGTCGCTGGAGCGTGGTCGCACCGTTCGGTACCGGGCCGGGCGACGTGTGGAACCCGTCGGCGGTGACCACCACCGGCGACGGCCGGATCCTGGTGGCCGAGGCGGGTCGCCCGTCCGTCACCGTCCTCGACGCGGACGGCACCGTCCTCTCGCGCACCGCTCCGCCGGCACGACGCGCGGTGTCCGAGCTCGCCGTCGCCGGTTCGACCGTCTACGCGGCGGTCCCGGGCAGCGGCGCGCTGTTCACGACCGAGCTCGGGAGCGGGAACTGGACGGCGGTGCCCGGCCCCTGGACGGACCCGAGCGGTGTCGCGCTGTCCGCCGACGGCCGGACGCTCATCGTCTCCGACGCCGGCGCCGACCAGGTGTGGCAGGTCGACCGCTCCTCGGGGGCGGTGACGTCGCTCGGGTTCCCGGGCGATGCGCAGACCCGGCCCCGGGGAGTCGCCGTCGACGACGGGGACGTCTTCGTGGTGGACAACGGGCGCGGAGCGGTCTGGGCGCTGACCGGAGGTGCATGGACGGAGGCCTTCTCGAGCGCTCCGGACGGCTCGCCCCTGGTGAACCCGACGGCGGTGTCGGTCGGGCCCGGGCGGAGCCTCGTCGTGGCGGACTACAACCGTCAGCGTGTCGTGACGGCCGCGTCGTCGGGACGTGCGGTGGTCGTCCCCGGGCCCACGCCGACGAGCGCGGAGCCGACGGTCGGTCCGACCGTCGGC
>CAJYIG010000031.1 GCA_913774725.1 uncultured Curtobacterium sp.
GCATCGGCCCCGCCCGCGTCGCACAGCGCCGTCAACCGCCGCACCATGTCATCGCCGACCGTCGACGCACCCACCAGCCGCCGGTCCTCACGCCCGGCACGACGCTCCCGGTCTCGTCGCCCGTGACCCGACCGAGGCCGTTGTAGCCGAAGGTGAGCTCGAGGAAGCTGTTCGTCTGCGACCCGCCGACGTACGGTCGCGCCGAGGCCGGCACGAGCTCGACGATCGCGACCCACCACCCGGCGGAGACCACCACGGCGAGCGCCGCCGCGAGCAGGTGCCCGATCCGCCGGAGCACCGGGCGGGGCGAGGCGACGAGGTACACCCCGACCAGGGGCGGCAGCACGAGGAACGCCTGCAGCTCCTTCGTCAGGAAGCCGAGCCCCACGAGCACGCCGGCCCAGACGACCCACCGCATCCGCCCGGACTCGATGCCGCGCAGCGTCAGGGCGATCGCTCCGACGGTGAGCAGCACGAGCAGGGCGTCCGGGTTGTCGTAGCGGAACATGAGGGTCGCGACCGGGGTCGTGGCCAGGACCGCACCGGCGGTCAGGGCGGCACCGGCCGAGAAGCGGCGCCGGACGATCCGGTACAGGACCGCCACCGACGCCACGCCCATCAACGCCTGCGGCACGAGGATCGACCACGAGTTCAGCCCGAACAGCCGGACGGAGATGCCGATCACCCAGAGGAACGCGGGCGGTTTGTCGACCGTGATCGCGTTCGCGGCGTCGGAGGAGCCGTAGAAGAACGCCTCCCAGCTCTGGCTGCCCGCCTGCACGGCCGCCGAGTAGAACGCGTTCGCCCAGCCGTTCACGCCGAGGTTCACGACGTACAGCACGCCGGTGACCAGCAGCAGCCCGAGGAACGCGGGGCGCTCCCACCGCGCGGTGTCCGCACCGCCGCGGACCAGCCCCGCCAGCCGATCGCGGAGGGCCGGTCGGTCGCGGGTCGGCGGCGGTAGGAGGCGCGGGCGCTCGGCGGGGATCGTCTCGGTCATGCCCCGATCGTGCGATCCTTACGTGCGCGGATCGTCGGCGCAGCCTTGGACGCCCCTAAGGGACGACCGGCGTCGGCTCAGCGCGCGACACGGACCGGCACGTCGGTCGCCGACGACAGCGGCCAGCGCCGGTCGAGCCAGGGACCGAGCACGGAGTCGAGCAGGAACCGTCCGGCCAGCCGCCCGACCGCCCAGTACGCCCCGACGAGCAGGAACACCAGCGGGGACCACACGTGCAGGACGAGGAGCAGGACCGTGACGATCCCGAAGGCGATCCCGACCGCGGAGTACAGCGACCAGAACCCGCCGACGAACCGGTCACGCGCAGCCTGCTCCGACGCAGCCGCAGCCGCGGCGGCCTCGGTCCGCTCGTCGAGCCCGCGCACGCCCGGCTCCAGCTCCGCGGGGTCGTCCTGCGCGAAGAGCTCCCGCACCGGGACCTCGAGCGCCCGGGCGATCGCGGACAGGGTCTCGAGGCTCGCGTCGTTCCCGCCCTCGAGCCGTTGCACGGTCCGGACGGCCACGCCGCTCGCCTCGGCCAGGCGTTCCTGGGTCCAGCCACGCTCGCGTCGGAGGGTGGCGATCCGCATCTCGTTCATGGTGCCGAGCCTAGGAACGACGGGGGCGACAGCACCACGACACGGACACGACGACCACACGCCACCTGCCCGCCACCGCCCGTCACGCCCCGCTCGGGTCGAACCGGTAGCCCATCCCCGACTCGGTCACCAGGTACCGAGGGTGCGACGGCTCCGGCTCGAGCTTCCGCCGCAGCTGCGCCATGTACAGCCGCAGGTAGCCGGAGTCGTTGCCGTGCGTCGGACCCCAGACCTCGGTCAGGAGCATCTCGCGGGTCATCAGCCGACCGGGGTTCGTGACGAGGACCTCGAGCAGCCGCCACTCGGTCGGGGTGAGCCGGATCGTCGGGCCCGTCGACGGCGTGACCTGCTTCGCGACGAGGTCCACGACGAGGTCGCCGATCGTCACCGTCGGCGTCACACCCGCACTCGCCGCGGCCGTCGCCTGTCGCCGACCGAGTGCGCGGAGCCGGGCGAGCAGCTCGTCCATCTGGAAGGGCTTCGTCACGTAGTCGTCCGCCCCGGCGTCGAGCGCGTCCACCTTGTCGGACGAGTCGGTCCGGCCGGAGAGCACGAGCACGGGCACCTGCGACCAGGCACGGATGCCCTCGAGCACGCCGATGCCGTCGAGCCGGGGCATGCCGAGGTCGAGCATCACGATGTCCGGGCGCTCGGTGATCACCGCGTCGATCGCGGCCCGGCCGTCCCGCGCGGTGACGACGTCGTAGCCGCGGGCAGCGAGGGTGACGGACAGGGCCCGGACGAGCTGTGCGTCGTCGTCGGCGATGAGGACCTTCGTGCTCACTTGACATCCACTCCCAGGTGTCCGGCGATCGGCAGCCGCACGACGACGGTGAGCCCGCCGCCGGGGGTGTCGTCGACCTCGATGGTGCCGCCCATGCCCTCGGTGAAGCCGCGCGCGAGCGCCAGCCCGAGTCCGAGTCCGGTTTCGTTGTCGGTGTCGCCGAGTCGCTGGAAGGGCTGGAACACCTCGCCGCGTCGGTCCTCGGGGATGCCCGGGCCGTGGTCGGCGACGCGCAGCTCGACGCCGCCACCGAAGGCGCTCGCCGCGACGCGGACGCGCGTGCCCTCCGGCGCGTAGCGGCTGGCGTTGGCGAGCAGGTTCACCACGACGCGCTGCAGCAGTCCGTGGTCGGCGAGGACGGGCGGCAGGTCGGCGGGCAGGTCGAGGTCGACGTCGTCCGGGCCGAGTTCGAGCTCGTCGAGCGCTGGGGCGACGACCGTCTCGAGGGCGGTCGGCAGCGGGGTGACGGCGAGGACACCGGCCTGCACGCGGCTGACGTCGAGCAGGTCGGCCAGCAGCACCGCCAGCTGACGGAGGCTCTCGTCGGCGGTGGTGAGCAGCGCCTCCCGGTCGGCCGGCGAGAGCTCGATGTCGGAGGCGTGCAGGGTCTGGACGGCGGCGGACGCCGCCGCGATCGGTCGGCGCACGTCGTGCCCGACGGCCGCCAGGATGGCGCTCCGGACGCGGTCCGCCGCGGCGATCCGCTCCGCATCGACCGCGGTGCGGGTGAGGCGCCGGTGTTCGACGGCGGCGTCGAGCTGCTGCTCGACGACGCGCAGCAGCCGGCGCTGGGTCGGGTCGTCGGGGGCGCCGGAGAACTCGAGGACGGCGCCGGACGGGAGGCTCGTGGTCGCGTCCGGCCCGTCGGCGAACGTCCCCGACGTGGCCGGCACCTCGTCGCCCTGACGGATCCGGACGCCGGTGAAGCCGAACGCCTCGCGGGTCCGGTCGAGCAGTGCCTGCAGGGCGTCGTCGCCGCGGAGCACGCTGCCGGCGATCCCGACCAGGAGCCCGGACTCGGCGGCCGCCCGGCGCGCGGCCCTGCTGCGACGGGCGGATCGGTCGACCACGAAGCTGACCAGCACGGCACTGATGACGTACATCACGAGCGCCACCAGGTGCCACGGCTGCTGGACGGTGACCATGTAGAGGGGTTGCACGAAGAAGTAGTCGAGGCTCAGCCCGGACAGCACGGCGGTGAAGACGGCCGGCCACATCCCGCCGATCAGCGCGACGACGAGCACGAGCAGCTGGTACGACAGCACGTCCACTGTGATGGCGTCGGGGTCGTTGCCGAACGACAGCAGCCAGGTCAGCAGCGGGCCGAGCAGCAGGGAGACCGCGAACGCGGCGGCGATCCGGCCGCGCGACAGGCTGCCGCCGAGCTTCGGCAGGGCGAAGCCGCCGCCGGCCCGCTCGTGGGTGACGACGTGCACGTCGATGTCACCGGACTCGCGGACGACCGTGTTGCCGATGCCCGGACCGGTGAGCGCGGCGGCGAGACGGCTGCGGCGGCTGACGCCGATGACGATCTGGGTCGCGTCGACCGACTTCGCGAACCGGACCAGGGTCGACGGCACGTCGTCGCCGACCACCTGGTGGTAGGTCCCGCCGAGTTGTTCGAGCAGGGCGCGCTGCTTGCCGAGCGCTCCCGGGTGCCGCTCGCGCAGCCCGTCGTTCGTCGTGACGTGGACGGCGGCGAGCTCCCCGCCGGCGCTGCGGGCGGCGATGCGGGCGCCGCGGCGCAGCAGGGTCTCGCCCTCCGGGCCGCCGGTCAGGGCGACGAGCACACGCTCCCGGGTCTCCCACCGGTGGTCGATGCCGTGCTCGGCACGGTAGGCCTTGAGTGCGTCGTCGACCTCGTCGGCGAGCCAGAGCAGGGCGATCTCGCGCAGGGCGGTGAGGTTGCCGAGGCGGAAGTAGTTCGACAGCGCCGCGTCGATGCGGGCGGCGGGGTAGACCAGCCCGTCTGAGAGCCGTTCGCGCAGCGATGCCGGGGACAGGTCGACGACCTCGATCTGGTCGGCGGCGCGGACCACGGCGTCCGGGACGGTCTCGCGCTGCACCGTCCCGGTGATCTCGCGGACGACGTCCCCGAGGGACTGCATGTGCTGGATGTTGACCGTCGAGATGACGCTGATGCCTGCGGCGAGGAGCACCTCGACGTCCTGCCAGCGCTTCTCGTTGGGGCTGCCCGGGGCGTTCGTGTGGGCGAGCTCGTCGACGAGGGCGACGTCGGGTGCGCGGGCCACGACCGCGTCGAGGTCCATGTCGTCGAGTGCGACGCCGCGGTGCTCGACGATCCGGCGGGGCACGAGCTCGAGGCCGTCGACCAGCGCGGCCGTGGCGGCTCGCTCGTGGGTCTCGACGACGGCAACGACGACGTCCCGGCCCTCGGCGCGGAGCCGGTGGCCCTCCTCGAGCATCGTGTAGGTCTTGCCGACACCAGGAGCGGCGCCGAGCAGCACCCGGAGTTTCCCGCGCTTCACGTGCTCATCCTCTCGCGCTTCGGTGGGGTGGTGGTGGGCGGGCGGAACCTGGTTCCGGACACCACACCACGAAGTTGCGCGGTGCTGTGTCCGGAACCTGGTTCCGTCGCAAGGCGTCAGCGCGCGGCGGCCAGGGCCAGGTTCAGCTCGAGGACGTTCACGACCGGCTCGCCGAGGAACCCGACCTGCCGCGACTCGGTGTGCTGCTGCACGAGCGCGCGGACGGTGGACTCGGAGAGCCCCCGGGCCTCGGCCACCCGGGACACCTGCTGCAACGCGTACTCCGGGCTGATGTCCGGGTCGAGGCCGGAGCCCGACGCGGTCACCGCGTCGGCGGGCACCTCGGCCGCGCTGACCCCGTCGGCCTTCGCCACGGCCGCCCGGCGCTCCTCGATGCTCTTCAACAGGTCGGGGTTGTTCGGACCGAGGTTCGAGCCGGACGAGGCGTTCGCGTCGTACCCCTTCTCGCCCGCGGCGCTCGGACGCGACTGGAACCAGCGGTCGGCCTGGTCCCCCGTGAAGGACTGCCCGATGAGGGACGAGCCCACGACCTTGCCGGAGGAGTCGGTGACCATCGATCCGTTCGCCTGGTCGTGGAAGGCGGCCTGGCCGACGCCCCACACCGCGAGCGGGTAGGCGATGCCGAGCACGACGGTGGACAGCAGGGTGAGGCGCACGGCCACACCGGTGGAGCGGAAGAAGGAACGTGATGAGGAAGCCATGGTCTAGAACCCCGGGATGAGACCGACCACGAGGTCGATCGCCTTGATGCCGACGAAGGGGACGATGACGCCGCCGAGCCCGTAGACGAGCAGGTTGCGTCCGAGGACGGACGACGCCGAGGCCGCGCGGTACTTGACGCCGCGCAGCGACAGCGGGATGAGCGCCACGATGACGAGCGCGTTGAACACGACGGCCGACAGGATCGCCGACGAGGGGCTGTGCAGGCCCATGATGTTCAGCGCTGTGAGTCCGGGGAACGCCGCCTGGAACATCGCCGGGATGATCGCGAAGTACTTCGCGACGTCGTTGGCGATCGAGAAGGTGGTGAGCGCTCCGCGGGTGATGAGCAGCTGCTTGCCGATCCGGACGACGTCGATGAGCTTCGTCGGGTCGGAGTCGAGGTCGACCATGTTGCCGGCCTCCTTCGCAGCGGTGGTGCCGGTGTTCATCGCGACGCCGACGTCGGCCTGCGCCAGGGCCGGGGCGTCGTTCGTGCCGTCACCGGTCATCGCGACGAGGTTGCCGCCCTCCTGCTCCTTGCGGATGTAGGCGAGCTTGTCCTCCGGCGTGGCCTCGGCGAGGAAGTCGTCGACCCCGGCCTCGGCCGCGATCGCAGCGGCGGTGCGGGGGTTGTCGCCGGTGATCATCACCGTGCGGATGCCCATCGACCGCAGCTCGGCGAAGCGCTCCGCCATGCCGTCCTTCACGACGTCCTTCAGGTGCACGACGCCGAGCAGGGCGACGGAGCCCGAGGCCGAGCGGCGCCCGACGACGAGCGGTGTCCCGCCCTGGTCGGAGATCTCGGCGACCGCGGTGTCGATCGCCGCGACGACGGCCGCGTCGGTCGATCCCGCCCACGCGAGCACGGCCGCCGCCGCACCCTTGCGGATCTGCGACCCGTCGGCCAGGTCGAGCCCGGACATGCGGGTCTGCGCCGTGAAGGGCACCTCGACCGCACCCGCCGGGTTGCCGGGAGCGATGCCGTCCTGCTCGGCGAGCGTGACGATCGAGCGGCCCTCGGGCGTGCTGTCCGCGGCACTCGAGAGCGCGGCCGCCTCCATGAGCTCCGCCTCGGTCACACCGGGGACGGGCACCACGCGCGAGGCCTGCCGGTTGCCGTACGTGATCGTGCCGGTCTTGTCGAGCAGCAGCGTCGTGATGTCACCGGCGGCCTCGACCGCGCGGCCGGACATCGCCAGGACGTTGTGCTGCACGAGCCGGTCCATGCCGGCGATGCCGATCGCGGAGAGCAGCGCGCCGATGGTGGTCGGGATGAGGCAGACGAGCAGGGCGATGAGCACCGGCACGCTGACGGTCTCACCGACCAGCCCGGCGATCGGCTGCATCGTCAGGCAGACGATCACGAAGACGATCGACAGCGACGCGAGCAGGATGTTCAGCGCGATCTCGTTCGGCGTCTTCTGCCGTGCGGCGCCCTCGACGAGCCGGATCATCCGGTCGATGAAGGTCTCGCCGGGGGTCGAGGTGATGCGGACCACGATGCGGTCGGACAGCACCCGGGTGCCGCCGGTGACGGCGCTGCGGTCGCCGCCGGACTCGCGGATGACGGGCGCCGACTCACCGGTGACCGCCGACTCGTCGACGCTCGCGATGCCCTCGACGACGTCGCCGTCGCCGGGGATCACCTCGCCGGCGACGACCACCACGACGTCCCCCTTGGCGAGGTCCACCGAGGCGACCTCCTCGGTGTCGTTCGACAGCGCGGCGGCGTCGGACGCGTCCCACCGCAGGACCCGGCGGGCGCTGGTGGTGGAGCGGGTCTTCCGCAGGGTGTCGGCCTGGGCCTTGCCCCGGCCCTCGGCGACGGCCTCGGCCAGGTTGGCGAAGACGACGGTCAGCCAGAGCCACACCGCGATCGCGGCGGTGAACACGGACGGCTCGACGAACGCGGTCACGGTGGTGAGCGCGGCGTCGACCTCGACGATGAACATGACGGGGTTGCGCCACATCAGGCGCGGGTCGAGCTTGCGGAGGGCGCCGGGCAGGCCGGCCGCCAGCTGTCGGGGCCCGAAGGCGGACGATCGGGTGACCGGCCGGGAGGCGCTGGTCGCCTCCGCCTCGGCGGTCGCGGTGGTCGTGGTGTCGTGTGTCATCGATGCGGCTTTCATCGTGCGAGCGCTTCGGCGAGGGGGCCCAGGGCGAGGACCGGGAAGTAGGTGAGGGCGGTGACGATCACGGCGACCGCACCGAGCAGGCCGACGAACAGCGGCCGGTGCGTGGGGAGCGTCCCCACGGTGGCGGGCACCTTGTCCTGCGCGGCGAGCGACCCGGCGAGCGCCAGGACGAGCGCGATCGGGACGAACCGGCCGAGCAGCATCACGACGCCGAGCGCGGAGTTCATCCACGTCGTGTTCGCGGTGAGCCCACCGAAGGCGGAGCCGTTGTTGTTCGCGCCCGAGGTGAAGGCGTAGAGCAGCTCGGACAGCCCGTGGTTGCCCGGGTTGAAGATGCTCGTGCCGAGGACCTGCTCGCGGACGCCCGGGATCACCAGGGACAGTCCGGTGCCGAGCAGCACCAGGGTCGGCGTGACGAGGATGTACAACGCGGCGAAGGTCATCTCGCGGGCGCGGATCTTCTTGCCGAGGTACTCCGGAGTCCGTCCGACGAGCAGACCGCCGATGAACACCGTGATCACCGCGAGCACGAGCATGCCGTACAGGCCGGAGCCGACACCGCCGGGGCTGATCTCGCCGAGCATCATGTTGAGGAGCGCCATCAT
>CAJYIG010000032.1 GCA_913774725.1 uncultured Curtobacterium sp.
CTGTCCGTCGCACCGTCGTGCACGGTCCGGGCGACCGTGGGCAACTTCACGGACCTCGAGAGCTCGCCCTTCGGCATCACCACCCGCGACTGAGCGGCCCCCGGACCTGTTCCGTCGCACGTGCGCGCGAGCCCGGGACCCGACGGACGGGAGGCGCGCGGCGGCGGTGCGCCGTGCCTCCCGTCCGGTGGTGGTCGCGCCGGTCAGGCGCCGGGTGCGGCGGTCTGGACGAGGCGGACGGCCCCGCCCGACGCGGCGTAGCCGCGGCCCACGGTCAGCGCGACGGGGGCACGTCGGGGCAGCGTGACCCCGAGCAGTTCGCCGTCGTAGTCGACGTCGGGCTGCAGGAGCACGCCGCAGCGAGACTTCCGGACCGCGCGCGTCCAGTGGCTGTAGAGCGACCGGAGGTCGGCGGACCGGCCGGCCGCGACCACGCACAGGCCCGGTCGCTCGGAGGACAGCAGCGAGGCGATCGCCTGGTCGGCGTCGTCGAAGCGTTCGGCGTCGTCGACGAGCAGCAGGACCGGGCCGCGCTCCAGGCGGAGGCCGGCCAGCAGGGCGGGGACGTCGTCGGCCCCGACGGCGAGGCGGTCGAAGACACCGTCGGCGAGCGGGGACCGGCGGTCACAGATCGCCCACACCGCGGGACGGACGCCCTCGGCTGACCGCGCCTGGTCGGCCAGTGCGAGGAGCACCGTCGACTTGCCGGAGCGCGCCGGGCCGGCGACGAGCACGTGCTCGCCGTCGTAGACCTCGAGTGCCGCGGTGCCGAGGTCGTCCTCGGCGATCCCGACCGGCAGGCGCCACGGCTCGGTGTCGAAGCGCGCCGGCGCTCCGAGGTCGTGCACCCGGACCGCGTCGGGCAGCCGGCCGACGGCGCTCGTCTTCGGCGCCGCGTCCGGCCAGGCGGCGGCGACCGCGGCGACGGCGTCGGCGAGGGGCACCGCCGGCGTCGCGACGTGGCTCTGCAGCTTCGTCGTGGAGTCGACGTAGCGCCCGGGCACCGGGGGCGGGACGTCCTTCTGGCGGACCCCGATGGACGCGTAGTCGTACGGGTCGGCCAGGCGGAACATCCACTTCTGGGTCGTGACCTCGTCCATCGCCGACGGCACGGCCTTCGCGCGGGTCGTGGAGACGGCGAACGAGATACCGAGCGCCGGGCCCTCGGCGTACACGCGGTACAGGGCGTCGAGCAGCTGCTGGCCCTCGAAGTCCTGGTACTCGTCCCGGAGCGCCGCGAGGCCGTCGATGAGCACGACGGCCCGACGCCCGCCGGGGTTCGCGCGCCGACGCTCGAGGTCCGCGCGCAAGTGCCGGAGGAAGCGTGCCTGCAGTTCGCCCGCGCCCGCCCCGGAGCCGACGTAGGCCGTGGTGTGCGGCAGCTGCGCGAGCGGCGCCAGGTCGCCGGGTCCCATGTCGAGCACGAGGAGGTCGAGGTCGTCCGGGCTCGTCGTCCTCGCGAGGCGCAGCGCCAGTGCGGACAGGGCGGTGCTCGTGCCGCTGCCCGGGATGCCCATCAGGACGAGGTTGCCCTCGTCGAGGTCCCAGCCGCCCGCGACCTGGCGCTGGTGGTCGGGGTCGTCGGCGAGCGCGACGGGTACGAAGCGCCGGGCACGGTCGTCGGACGGTTCCGGGACGTCCGCCAGGTCGACCCGGTCCCCCAGCGCCTCGGGCCAGATCGGACGGGGAGCGGCGTACCCGGCGGCGTCGTTCGCGGCACGGATCGCCTCGATGAGGACGTCGAGGTCGGTGTCGTCCGACGCGCTCGGTGCGGGTGCGGGCGCCGGGACCGGGACGCCGAAGACGTCGGTCGGGCGGACGGAGACCGGCTGCTCGACCCGTTCGTCGCGCGCGCGGCCGGTGACCAGCGCGGTCTGCACCGGGGTGATGTCGTCCTGCCCGAGCTTCACGTAGGCGCGGCCGGTCTGCTGCCGACCGATACCGGCGGCTGCGGGGACGCCGATGACGTTGGTCGAGTCCTCGCGGCTCTGCACGCGGAGCGCGACCCGGAGGTTCGTGTTCGCGAGGATGTCCTCGCTCACGACACCCGCGGGGCGCTGCGTCGCGAGCACCATGTGCACTCCGAGCGTGCGGCCCACGGCGGCGATCGCGACGAGCGAGGTCAGGACGTCGGGGAACTCCTTCGCGAGCATCGCGAACTCGTCGACGACGAAGAGCAGGCGCGGCATCGGCTCGGTCGGCCGCGTCGCGAGGTAGGCGTCGAGGTTGTCGATGTCGGCACCGGCGGTCGCGAAGACCCGCTGGCGGCGCTCGAGCTCGGCCTCGAGCGCACGGATCGCCCGGTCGGCGAGCTGCTCGTCGAGGTTGCTGATCGTGCCGATCGTGTGCGGCAGCCGTTCACAGGCGGCGAAGGCGGCGCCGCCCTTGAAGTCGACGAGCAGGAAGTTGAGCCGGGTCGGGTCGTTCCGGGCGGCGAGGCCGGCGACGAACGAGCGGAGGAACTCGCTCTTGCCGGACCCCGTGGTCCCGCCGACCAGGCCGTGGGGGCCGTCGCGCACCAGGTCGATCTCGAGGACGCCGGACTCCGAGGAACCGACGGGGGTCGAGGTCCCGGTGCTGGTCTGCCACAGGGTGCGGATGCCCTCGGCGGTGGTGGTGTCGACGGGAGCGGTGCTGCCGTGGGCTGCGGCGCTGCCGTGGGGCGTGGTGCTCCGGGCGGCGCTGCCGTGGGCCGTGGCGCTCCGGGCGAGCAGCTCGGGCAGGCGGACGAGCGACGGCAGCGATGCGCCGGGGACCGTGAGCTCCGGGTCGTCGAAGTGCGCGACGGCGCGGGCGGCGCGCGCCGCAGTGACCGCGGTGAGGCCGGCGAGCACGACGTCCTCGACCCGCGTGCGGTCCTCCGGGCGGTAGACCGTCGCGGCCGCGTCCGCCCCGACGGTGACGATCGTCGTGCAGGCGGCGGGCAGCTGCTGCTCGCTCGTGGCGATGACGATGCCGCTCACCCGCTGCCGCCGCTCCCCCGGGCGCAGCGAGACCCCGGGGACCGTCCGGCCCTGGCCGAGCAGGCTGCGCGCCGGGGCGTCACGGCCCTCGGTGAGCACGTCGGAGTCCACGACGACGAGCAGGTTCGGCGTGGGGAGCTCGTCGAGCGACTCCTTGAGCCCGCGCAGGACCGCGGCGCTCTGGTCGCGCTGCGCCGACATCCACCGGGCACCGGTGCTGCTGCCCGCCACGCGCGTGTGCGGCAGCCAGGAGGCCCAGGACCAGTCGTCCTGTCGGCCCGCGTCGCAGAACACCCCGACCGTCAGGTCCGCCGGCCCGCAGTGCACGGTCGCCTGAGCGAGCAGGCTGCGGGCGAGGGCGAGCGCCCCGTCGCGGTCACCGACGATGCCGACGACACCGGCGTCGGACAGGTCGGCGACGACCGGTGCCGCCGTGAGACGGCTCTCCGCGATCGCGGCCTTCGCCTCGTCCTCGAGCTTCGACGACGCCGCGCGCTGGTCGACCTCGGGACGCCACGGTGCGTCGCCGGTGCCGGCGTGCAGGCTGAGGAAGTCGTCGTCCTCCGACCGGCGCTGCCAGAGGTCGGTCGTCGGGAGGAGCGCCCGGCGGACCACGGTCGCCGGGTCGGGCACGAGGTCCTGCCGGCGAGCCGCCTCGACGGCAGCCGCGGCGGCGATCTCGCCGCGGAAGCCCTCGACCGCCTCGGTGAAGCGCGTCTCCTCCTCCTTGAGGTTCTTCGCCCGGCGGTGCTTCTGCTCGAACCACATGCCGATCGCGGTCACGGGGCTGAGCAGCGCGAAGAGGGCGAAGCGGGCGTCCCCGAGCAGGAGCACCATCGCCCCGGCGAGCACGAGCGGGGCCGCGACCGTGATCCAGCTGAACTTCGAGGCCGGGGCGACGTCCTTGCGGCTCGGCGGGGACACCGGCTCGGTCTCGGTGACCCGACCGGGTCGGGGCGGACGGTTGAAGGGAGCGGTGGCGGCCGGGGTGAGGTTCGGGAGCGTCCCCGCCGCGGGCACCGTCGTCTCCGGGAGCTCCGGCCGGAGCAGCAGGACCGCGCCCCCGACGATGACGCTCGTGGTGCCGGTCAGCAGGACACCCTCGTCGTCGATGCGCTCCCCCGCGATCACGGTGCCGTTCGTCGACCCGGAGTCACGCACCCGGACACCGTCGTCCTCGCGTTCGACGGTGCAGTGCTCCCAGGACGCACTCTCGGTTGGGAGCACGACGTCGGCCTGCGGGGCACGTCCGACGACGAGCCGACGGCTGCGCGGCACCGGCACGACGAGCCCAGCCTCGAGGCCACCGGCCAGGGTCACGCTCCAGCCGTCGACCGCGCGCGGCGGCTCCTCGGTGGTGCGGGCGACGCGGGACCCCTCGAGGAGCACGAGGTCGCGCAGCGGGGTGTCCGAGCTCGTCCGGTGGCCGTCGACCGCCAGGGGTGTCCCGGGGTCGAGCGGGGTGCCGAGCGACGCCGTGACGAGGTCCCCCAGCGTGGAGGACTCCGCCCACCCGTCGGCCTCGATCGTCTCGCGGCGGTCGTCGAGCTCGATCAGCAGGCGCATGGGCGGTCCTCCCTGGGCGTGGTGCGGCGGTGCGGGTGGTGCGGGTGGGACTCGGTCAGTCGGACGAGTCGGCGAACCAGACGAGCGCGGGTGTGGCCCCGCCGTCCTCGGTCGCGCGGCCATCCCGGGTCGCGCTGGCGGGCCGGAGCCCGAGGTCCTGCGCGGAGGCGGCCAGCACACCGGCGCGGTCGCCGAGGGCCTGCCGCGAGCCGAAGTCGAGTGCGGGGCCCGCGAGTCCGTCGCCGGCGTCGAGGTCGAGACGGGCCAGCGCCTCCGACACCTTCGCCCCGTCGGCGCTCCGGGCGGACCCGACGGCCGCCACCAGCGCCACGACCGCGTCGTGGCTGCGGGCGTCCGCGACAGACGCGACCGATGCGAAGGAACGGTCGCCGGTCAGGTTCTTCGCGTCCAAGTCGTCCGCCAACACCCGGACGCCGCCGAGGAACGCCGACATGGCACGACCCTCGGGCTTCGAGGACAGGGCGCGGGCGTCGTCGGTCTCGACACCGACGGTGCGGAACGTGCCGCTGAGGCTGCCGCCGGCCTGGGCGAGGGCCGCGGCGAAGGCGGGGCTGGTGGCCTCGGGGGTCAGGACGACGGGCGCGGTGACGTTCGCCTCCTGGAGGGCGGCGACGAGGGCACCCTGTCGACCGGCCGGACCGCCGACGACCACGGCGTCGGAGTCCGGGGCCGCCTGCTCGGTGCTGTCCTGCGTGACGCCGGTCGTGGTTCCGGCCTGGTCGTCGGTCGTCGGGGCGTCGGTCGTCGGGGCGCTGGTCGTCGTGGCGTCGGTGGAGCCCGCGGCCGCGCCGGTGCGTTGCGCGATGGTCGTCGCGAGCGCGCCGAGGTCGGGCGTGCTCGTCGCGTCGAGGACGTGGGCGAACCGCACGCCGGACGGCGCTCCGCCGCCCAGGTCGACGAGCAGCGGCGACGCAGCGTCACCGAGCGCGTCCTGCAGTGCCGCGGCGACGGACTCCGTCGACGGCGCGGTCGACCACGCGTCGTCACCGCCGGCCGCGTAGGGCGCGACGACCGGGATGTCGGCGTCGGCCGCCGCGGTGAAGGCACCGCGGACGTGGTCGCCGGACGTCGCCACGACGATGCCCGAGACGCCGTCGGCCGCGAGGGCCTCGACGGCCTTCCGGGCACCGTCGGTCGACCCGCCGTCGTTCTTCGTCACGAGCTGCACGTCGGTACCGCCGAGCTCCAGACGACGCTGCGCGACGAGGGCGCCCTGCGCGGCGTCGTCCCACTGCGCACCCTCGCCGTCGCCGAGCGTGACCACGACGCCGATCTTCGTGCCGTCGGGGACGTGGGCGACGCTGATCGGAACCGGGGCAGTCGCTGAGACCGCCTCGGCCGGGGTCGAGGCCGAGACACGCACCGCGAGCACCGCGATGACGACGGCGGCGACGACGAGGACGGCGATCGCGACGATGATCGCTGTCCGCCGACGCTTCCGGGTCTGGGCAGCGTCGGTCGTGGTCGGGTCGTCGGTGCCCTGCTCGTCGACGGTCGGCTCGGTCGACTGGTCCTGCACGTGGCTCATCGCTCGGCTCCGATCCGGAAGGCGTAGAGCGTCGTCGACGTCGCGCTGGACGGCACGTCGAGTCGGAAGGCGGGGAGCGTCGCGGCCCGGTCGAGCGACGCGCGGAACTGCTCCTGCTGCAGGAGGATGCCCGCGACGTCCTCGGCTCGGACGTTGGCGTAACCGGAGGCGTTCTGCGACGCCAGGGCGAGCTGGTAGTCGGCGGAGTCGGACTTCGCCGCGCTCGTGGCCATCGCGCCGAGGATGCCGGAGCCGTTGACCTTGCGGTCGCCGAGGTCGAGCATCACGCGGTTGAGGTCGCCGGTCAGGAGCGTGCTCGCGCCCTCGACGTCGCGGACCGAGGCGCTGGTGCTCGCGTCGATGCGCTGCAGGCTCGCGGCGGTCTGCGCGTCCACCGCCGAGGCGAGGCTGCTGCTCTGCTGCTGCAGAGCACCCTTCTGCTCGTCGATGGTGCCCTTCGAGTCGCTCGTGACCTCGCCCGAGGTGGTGCGGAGTCCGGCGATCGACTTGTCGAACGCGTCGACCACGGCCTTCCGGCTGGTGCCGGCGGTGTCGCTGACCTTGCGGACCTGGTCGCCGATGAGGGCCTGGACCTGCTTGCCCGAGTCGTCCGATGCCTGCTGGAAGGCCTCGCGAACCGCGTCCTGCAGCGTCGTCTGCTGGTCGCGCACCTGCTGCAGCTGGCCGGTGACGACAGCGCCGGACTTCGTGGCCTCGCCGAGGAGGCCCTGCAGCTGCTGCACCGATCCCTGGACCGAGCCGCCGTCCCGCTGCACCGCGGTGCGCACGTCCTGGACGCCCTGTCGCAGCGCGGCCACGGCGGTGGCGAGCTGGTTCACGGCTGCGCCGACACCGGTCGTCGCCTGCGGGTCGGTCTCCGCGATGAGCGCGTCCCACGCAGTGGCCTGCGCGTCGAGGCGCTGATCCATCGGGGTGCTGAAGCCGAGTCCGGGCCGGAGGGTCGTCCCCTCCGGCTGGTCCGTCCCCGGGCACGGTGTCGCGGTGAGGTATCCGCGGAGCGTGTCCACCTCGTCCTGGTCGAGTTCGGGATCGCTGAGCAGACCCGGCTGCGCGAGCTGGCACAGGCGGTCGGCGAGCGCTCGGTTCTGCGCCTGCATCGAGCCGTCGAAGCGGGAGTCCAGGGTGCCGAGCTGGCCGCGCGCAGCCTGGGCACGGCCCCGGATGTTCGCGAGGGCCTCCTGCACCGGGCGAACCGACTGCTCGCTGGTCGTGACCAGGGCGTCCAGCACGGTCAGTGCCTGCTCGACGGAGCCGTCCTGATCGCTGCCGAGGGCATCGAGCTTCCCGGCGATCTCCTGCAGTTGCGCGTTCAGTGCGTCGGACTGCTCGATCGCGGTGTCCGCGAGGTCCGGGTTCAGCCCGTCGGCGAGCTGCTGCCCCTTGCTGACCAGGCCGATCAGCGAGGTGTTGACCGCAGCCGACGACTCCCAGAGCGCGCAGGTCAACGAACCACGGGCCTCCAGGGCGGCGCACGCCTCGGCGGACGGCGAAGCCGGCCCGACGGACGACGCGAGCTGCGCACTGACCTGCTGCTTGCACGCCTCACTCGCCTCGGCGTAGCCCTCGAGCTGGGCGGACACGCGCAGCAGGTTCCCGTAGACGCTGGAGCCAGCTGCACCGGTCTGCGGGACCGCGGCACAGCCCTCGCCGTCGAGCGCCGGGGCCGGGGCCGTCGCCGAGGTGTCACCGAGCAGCGCATCGAGGCTGCTCGTCGTCTGCTGCAGCTGCTGCAACACCGTCGACTGCGTCGCCTGCACGGTCGAACCGAGGTCGCCGTTGAGCGAACCGAGCTCGCCCGACAGCGACTGCATCGTGCTCGCGAGTGAGGCGCTGCTCTCCTGCAGCCGCTCCGCCGTCCGCACGCCGAGGGTCTGGGACGTCGACTCGAGGTTCGTGCGGACCTCGGTGATGGTGCCCCCGGCACGGGCGAGCACCTCGTTGACCTGCGCGATGAGGTCGATCGTCCGGCGCTGCAGGGCGAGCTCGGAGTCAGTCTCGGACCCGAACGCCCCGTTCATCACGCCGCTGGTCGACAGGTCGGTCGTCAGACCCGGCTGTGCGGCGACGTCGATCGCGGGCGTGGAGAAGTCGCGGACCTCGGCGACGAGGTGCAGCGTGCTGCTCGCACCGGAGGTCGGCGGCGCGAGCAGCCGTCCCCACTGGACGACAGCGTCGCCGGAGGCGTTCGTGCTCACGACGCCGTCGGTGGCAGCGCCGCCGTCGACCGACTGGGTGACGATGCGGTCCGGGGCGACGCCGTCGAGCACGGTCGACGCGGCGATGCTGAAGGGCGCGCCGACCAGCGCCGGGGTCGAGCGGGACGCTCCGGCGACGTCGTAGGTCAGGTTCTCGGACCGGACCGTGAGGTTCTCGACCGTCACGTCGATCTCGACGCGACCGGAGTACCCGTCGAGGTCGGCGAGGTCGGTCCCGGAGCGCTTGTCGGTCGTGTACTGGGTGGTGATCCGGAGCGGCAGGTCCCCGGCTGCGTCCTGCACGTCGTGGTCGAAGGTCTTCGACGACGAGCGCTTGCCGGCGACCGAGATCGTCGTGTCCGAGATCGCGTTCACCGCGCCGTTCGTGGTGAGCGTCGTGTCCACGGTCTGCAGCACACGTGACGGATCCGTCACCTGGTCCTGGTCGGCGGTGCACCCGGAGAGCACCAGCGCGAGTGCGCCCGTGACGGCCGCCACTCCCGCGATGCGGCTCCCCTGCCGGGTCCCGGTCCCCCCGGCGCGCGTCAACATCACGATCGTCCCCCTCAGAAATCGACTGCGTGATCGATCCTAACCGCTGAAATACCGTGAGGTTCCGTTCTCCACAGGCCACCGTCACCCCCGTTCGAGCCACAGCTCGGCGACATACGAACTTGCGGTCAGCCCTGGAATTGATACTCTGCACACCGCACCCTGGGGGGATCGCCGAACACGATCTGGTGGTCGGGGATGCATGATCGAGTGGTCGACCGTTCCGGACGTGGCGGTCGACCACTCGGTCCAGGGGCCGCAGCACGAGGGGGACGACACATGTGGATCACGATCACGTCCGTGGGCATCGCGATGGTGGCGGCGTTCGTCATCACGACATCCGTGACGGCGGCGACCAAGCGCAGCGACCGCCTCCGACGCGAGCGTGGGGAGCCGCTGCCGAACGAGGGCGGTGCGCTCGCCACCGTGCGCCTGCGGACGTTCCAGTGGGTCCTCATCCGGGTGGTCGCCATCGTCTTCGTCGTGGTCGGAGCCCTGCTGTCGCTGGGCGCCGCCACGACGATCTCGACCGGCATCGATCCCAGCCTGCTCATCGTGGCGATCGTCGTCCTGCTGGCCGGCATCGGTGGCATCCTGCTGTCCCGCTCGCTGCGCCGGACACGGCTGCTCGCGATGGAGGACCACCTGCTGGTGCGCCAGGGCATCCAGCGGGAGCGCCGCGTGGACCTGCGCGAGATCGCGGCGGTGCTGCCGATCGCGAACCAGTACGGCGGCCTGCAGGCGCGCGACGTGACCGGGAAGCGACTCTTCCACGTGATGGGCCTGGCGCGCGGGTACGCGGAG
>CAJYIG010000033.1 GCA_913774725.1 uncultured Curtobacterium sp.
CGCGAGGTCCGCGGGGGAGCGGGGGCGCGGCACCCGCATGATCGCCGTCACCTGCAGCGCGGAGGCCACGAGCAGGTCGACCGCCAGGTCGACGGGCTCGGTGCGGCGCAGGGCGGCCGCCTCGGTCAGGGTCCTGCCCTGCAGGTCGTGGTGTGCGGGGGACGGCACGTGCGACAGGGTGACCTGGCCGGCCCAGCCCGGTCCGAGGTCCGGGCGCGCGGTCACCCGCGCGAGCACGGCGGCGCGGACCCGGGCACGACCGTCGGCGTCGGCGACCGCCCGGGCTAGGTCGTCGGTACCGGGACGGGCGAGCGCGGCGGGGAGCAGCAGCATCGACAGGATGGTGCACCCGCGCGAGTACGGGTAGGCGTCGAAGGTCAGCGGGACACCCGCGGCCGCCAGGTCGTCGAGCGCGCCGAGGGCGGTGTCGACCGGGGCGTGCAGGTGCGACACGTGCGCACGGACACCGCTCGACCGGACGATCGCGGCGACCTCGTCGAGCCCCTCGCGCAGGTTCGCCTCGTACCCGCCGCGGACGTGCGAGACGTAGACCCCGTCGGCTGCCGTGACCTCCCGGCAGAGCGCGGCGAGCTCGGCGGTGTCGGCGTACAGCCCGGGGACGTAGTCGAGTCCGGAGGCCAGCCCGAGCGCCCCGTCGGCGAGCCCGCGGCGGACGAGCGCCCGCATCGCAGCGGTCTCCTCGGCGGTCGCGGGGCGGTCCTCGTCGCCGACGACCTCGTGCCGGACGGTGCCGGCGGGCACGAGTGTCGCGACGTTCACCGGCGTGGTGCCGTCGTACGTCGCCAGCAGGCCCGCGATGCCGTCGCCGCGGTACCGGGGGTGCGGGCCGTCGATCGCCGCGAAGTACCGGTCCGCCCACGTCCCGTCACCGGGGGCCGGACCGACGCCGTCCTGGCCGGTGACGATCGTGGTGACACCTTGTCGGAGCAGGGCGAGCTGGACGTCCTCGTCGAAGACCCGCGACCCGGCGTGCGCGTGCGCGTCGACGGCCCCGGCGAGGACGACGCGCCCGCCGCAGTCGATCGTGCGGACGCTGTCGGGCACGGGGAGCTCCGTCCCCACCGCGGTGATCCTGCCGCCGGCGACGAGCACGTCGGCGCGGTGGAGCCCGTCCGGACCGACGACCGACCCGCCACGCAGCAGGACCGCGGCACCGGCGCCCACGGTGTTCACCGGGCGAGTCCCGCGAGGAGCCGTCCGGCCCGGGACCGCACGGCACCGACGTCCCCGGTGGACAGGGCGTCGCCGACCAGGGGCGAACCGAGTCCGACGGCCACCGCCCCGGCCGCCAGGTAGTCGGCGGCGTCGTCGACCCCGATCCCGCCGGTCGGGACGACGTCGACGAAGTCGAGCGGGGCGAGCACCTGCCGCAGGTACGCGGGGCCACCGAGCTGCGCCGCCGGGAAGACCTTCACCGCCCGGGCGCCGAGCCGCCACGCCCGCACGATCTCGGTCGGGGTCGCGGCACCCGGGTACCACCCGAGTCCGCGCTCGTGGGCGCGTTCGCCGATCGCCGGGTCGAGGTGCGGGCTGACGACGAACGACGCGCCGAGCTCGGCGGCCTCGTCGACCTGCTCGGGCTCCAGCACGGTGCCCACCCCGACCGAGACGTCGCCGCCGAACCGTCGTGCGGTCCAGGCGGTGCCCTCGCGCCACCGTCGCGTGTTCGTGGTGAGCTCGACCGCCCGGACGCCGGCACCCACCAGGGCGTCGACGACCGCCTCGACGTGCTCGCCGGTGCCACCGCGGAGGATCGCGACGGCGGGACCCGCGCCGTGCCGGGTGCCGTGGTCGGGGGCCGGTGCGGTGCTGCCGGGGGTCGTGCGGTTCGTACTCACGGGCTGGGCTCCTCGGTCGGGGTGGCGTTCGTGCGCTTCGGGTGCGGGGTCAGCGGTCGACGTGGTCGTGCACGGCATCGGTCGTGTCGGGGTCGGGGGCGCGGTCGGCGTCGACCTCGGCCACTGCCCCAGGGGCCGGCAGCCGCCAGTCGCCCGGGACCGTGCAGGCGAGCGCCCCGGCGTCGGCGGCGCGGTCGAGTGCGCTGTCCGGATCGGCCCCCGTGATCGTCGCCGCGAGCCACGCCGCCACGAACGCGTCACCGGCACCCACCGGGTCGACGACGCGGACCGGGGTCGCCGCGCGCCGGGTCGTCCGCCCGTCGACGACCGAGACGGCACCGCGGGAGCCGAGCTTGACCACGGCACGACCACGGGCCAGGTCGGCGAGCCCCCGGGCGAGGTCCTCGTCGGACCCCGTCGGAGCGTCCCGGTCGTCCGGTGCCCCGAGCAGGATCCGCGCCTCGTCGTCACCGGCGAACACCACCGCGGCACGGGCGGCGACGGCGCGGTAGTGCTCCCGGGCGACCGCGGCGTCGAGCAGCTTCTGCCGGTGGTTCACGTCGAACGACACCGGGACCCCGGCGGCCTCGGCCCGGTCGAGCACCGCAGTGACCGTCCGACGGGCGGACTCCGAGAGCGCGAGCGTGATGCCGGTGACGTGCACGAGCGCCGACCGTTCGACGAGCCCGGGCGGGACGTCCTCGGGCACGAGCGCCGACCCCGCGGAGTGCCGCCGGTGGTAGGTCACGCGGGTCCGGCCGTCCCGGAGCCGTTCCTTCATCATCAGCCCGGTCGAGCGCTCCGGGTCGACGACCGCGACGACGTCCACGCCGGCCTGTCGCACGTCGCGCAGGACCCGGTCGCCCGCGGGGTCCGCTCCGACCCGGCCGACCCAGGTCGCCGGCACGCCGGCCCGGACCAGGCCGATCGCGACGTTGCTCTCCGCCCCGCCGGTGTCGACGCGCATGTGGTCGAGGTCGCACACCTCGCCGACGCCCGGGCCGGCGAGCAGCAGCATCGTCTCGCCGAGGGTGAGCACCCCCGCGCCCGCGGTCACCGGACCGCCCCGCCCGGGGCCGTCCGCCGGAGGGCGAGCTGTGCGGAGGACGACCCGAGGGCGACCGAGATCTCGAGCGCGGTCCGGACGACACCGTCCCCGAGCTCACGGACCGCCGCCGCCGGGAAGCGGGACGCCAGCCCGGAGATGCTCATCGCGCCGACGACCTGGTTCGCGTGGTCGAGCACGGGCGCGGCGACGCAGCGGATGCCCGGCTCGTTCTCGCGGTCGTCGATCCCGTAGCCGCGCGCCCGGGTGCGTTCGACCTCCTGCCGCCAGCGCCCGTCGTCGGTGATGGACTGGTCGGTCATCGCGGTCGCGGGCACGGCGAGCACCGCGCCGAGGAGCCCGGGGTCGCCGAACGCCACGATCGCCTTGCCCGACGCCGTGTTGCGCATCGGCAGGCGGTTCCCGATGCGCGACCCCATCCGGACCGTGCCGCGGGTCTCGACCTTGTCGACGTAGACGATGTCCGTGCCGTCGGGCACGACGAGGTGGCACGTCAGCCCCGTCGACTCGGCGGTGCGCCGCATGAAGGGCGCGGCAGCGGAGCGCAGGTCGATGCCCTCGAGGTAGCTCTGCCCGAGCAACAGCGCGCCGAGCCCCAGCGTGAAACCGGCGTCGGGCGTGCGGCGGAGCAGGTCCGTCTCGACCATCGGGGCGGTCAGGCGCAGCACCGTCGACTTCGCGGTCCCGAGCATCGACGCGAGCTCGCCGAGGGACACCGATGCGGCGCCGTTCCGCGTGCGGTCGGCCACGTGGTCGAGGAGCGCCAGGCCACGGCGCAGCGACAGTGCGGCGTTCCGTGCGGGGACGGCCGCGGCCGACCGCTGCTCGTCGTCGGCGGGCATCAGAACCACGTCGCGATCGTCTCGGTGACGGTGTCGTCGTCCGCGAGCAGCTGCACCTGCCGCCACTTGTCGAAGACCGTGCAGGGGTGCGAGACACCGAGCACGACGACGTCGCCGGGCGTCAGCCCGGGTGCCCCGTCGGCCAGGGCGAGGTAGCAGTGCTGGTCGTCGAGGCGGGTGACGGTGACCGCGCCGGGGGGCGGGACGACCTGCGGGTCGTGCGCCGTGCCTCCCGGCCGGATCCCGCGCACGACGGGCAGGCCCTCGTCGAACGACACGTCGCGCTTGCCCACCCCGACCAGCGCGCGACCCGGCTCCGGACACGACGTGACGCGGCCCCAGACCTCGATCGCCGGGCGGAGCGAACCCTCCTCGGGGCGGCGGCGGAACGGCGTGCGCTCGGCGTAGAAGCCGTCGTCGTGCGTCAGGTACGCGCCGGATCGCAGCAACACGGCGACGTCGTCCGGCCGGTCCTGCACGGCGTCGACCACCCCGTCGAACCAGGCGCTCCCGCCCATGCTGAGCAGCGCGCGTCCGGCGACGAGACCGCGGAGGTCGCCGGCGATCGCGAGCACCCCGGCGACCCATGCGCGGGCGGTGTCGACGTCGGGCAGGCCGCCCTCGTACCCGGTCACCCCGCGGAGCACGAGCCCGGCGTCGTGCGCGGCCTCGGCGACCTCGCGCGCCCGGTCCGCCGAACGGACCCCGGTGCGGCCGCCGGGGAACCCGACCTCGACCAGGACGTGCACGGTGCCGTCGACGGAGCGGGCGGCGCTCGCCGCGGCCGCGACCCCCGCGAGCGAGTCGACGTTGCACAGCACGTCGGCGTCGGGGTCGACGCTGCGCCGGGACGCGAGCCAGGCGAGGCCGGCGGGGTCGAGGACCTCGTTCGCGACGAGGATCCGGTGGACGCCGTGCGCCCAGGCGACCATCGCCTGCTGGACCGACGCGACGGTGACGCCCCAGGCGCCCGCACGGACCTGCCGGTCGGCGAGGGCCGGTGCCATGTGCGTCTTCATGTGCGGGGCGAGGAGCAGCCCGTGGCGGTCGACGTAGGACTGCATGACGGCGGTGTTGTGCGCGAGGGCGGACTCCCGGAGCGTCATCACCGGCAGGTGCGCGCGGTCGAGGACGTGGCGCCCGACGACCGGGGCGGCGGGGTCGGCGGCGCCCTTCGTCGTGACGGTGCCGGGCGTGTGGACGGGCTGCCCTGCTGCGGGGGTGGTCGTCATCGGTCCTCCTGCGCTGGTGCGGTCCGCTCCTGCTGCAACGTTCCCCGTGCTGCGGCCCTCCGGGCAACGTCGTCGTCGGACTCATTCTGCGCTGCAGAACGTGCTGTGTGGCGAGTCGGGGACGCCGTCTCTGCGCGGCGCTCGGGTGCTCGCCGGCTGCGCGGCGCAGAAACCGAGCAGGCATAGCATTCGACCTGAGATGACGACGATGACGACGACACGACGGCGGGGCAGCACGGCGGTGGCCGTGCTCGTCGCGGGCACCTTCTTCATGGAGCTCCTGGACGGCACGATCCTGGCGACCGCCGCCCCGGCCATGGGACGCGACCTCGGGGTCGACTCCGCTGCGATCGGTGTGGCGATCACCGCGTACCTCGTCACGCTCGCCGTGTTCATCCCGGTCAGCGGCTGGCTCACCGACCGGGTCGGGTCGCGCACCGTGTTCGCCGGGGCGATCGCGCTCTTCACCGTCGCGTCCGCACTGTGCGCCGCGTCGACCGGTCTCGTCGAGCTCACGGCCTGGCGGATCCTGCAGGGACTCGGCGGGGCGCTGATGGTGCCCGTCGGGCGCCTGGTCGTCCTGCGCGGCGCGGGACGCGAGCAGCTCGTCACGGCCATCGCGATCCTCACCTGGCCCGCGCTCGCCGCGCCGATCATCG
>CAJYIG010000034.1 GCA_913774725.1 uncultured Curtobacterium sp.
CATCAACGCCCCCGGTCGTCGTGCAGGGTGAGGACGGCAGCCTCGTACGCCTCGGTCAGGACCGCACGGTCGTCCTCGGTCGGCGCCGTGCCCGTGGCGAACGCGACGAAGTCGGCGGCGACCTCGACCGGGTCGGACGCCGCGGTCACCGCGCGGGCGATCTGCCGTTCCTGGCGGTCGGCCGGCTCGTGGGTGATCGCCAGGGCGTGCGGGAAGTGGTCCTTCACGCGGGCGTACATCCGCTCCGGGTGCACGGTGTCGGTCACCGCGACGCGGACCCACGCGTCGGCGTCGCCACGGTGCTCGCCGGCCTCGATCGCCGCGAGGGTGGTGCGGACGTCGACCAGGCGACGCGGCACCGGGGCGGGCACGAGCTCGACCGAGACCGCGCCGTCGGCGTCGAGGTCGACGAGGGTGACGCTCTTGCGCTGGTGCCGCTCCCCGAAGGAGAACGCCAGCGGTGAGCCCGCGTAGCGGATGCGGTCGCCGGTACCCACGCGCTGCGGCCCGTGGAGGTGCCCGAGCGCGACGTAGTCGATGCCGTCGAACACCGACGCCGCGACCTGGTCGACCCCGCCGACGCGGATGTCCTGCTCGCTGTCGCTCGGTGCGGCGCCGCCGACGAAGGCGTGCGCGACGACGACGCTGCGGGTGCCGGGGCGCGTCGCGAGGTCGGCGCGGATGCGTCCGGTTGCCGCCCCGACCACCGCCTGGTGCGACCGGGCGAGGGGTTCGTCGGGCACCTCGGCCAGGGCGTGACGCGTCAGGTCGGGGTGCAGGAACGGGATCCCGTACACGGCGACCGGGCCGTCGTCGTCGGTCAGGAGCACCGGTGTGCCGATGCCCGCGGGCTCCGCCAGGATCCGGACGCGGTCGTGCATGACCCCCGCGCCGAAGCCGAGTCGCGCGGCGGAGTCGTGGTTGCCCGGCGTCAGCACGACCGTCGCCGTCCCCGCCAGGCGTTCGAGCGTCCGCGAGAGCAGCCGGACAGCGTCGACCGGTGGGATGGCCCGGTCGTAGACGTCACCGGCGATCACGACCAGGTCGACCGAGCGCTCGCGGACCGTGTCGACGAGGAAGTCCGCGAAGACCGACTGGTGTCCGGACAGGTCCGCACCGAGCAGCGTGCGGCCGAGGTGCCAGTCGCCGGTGTGGAGGATCCGCATGCCGTCACGGTAGCGGCGGCCGGGGACATCACCGGCGACCCCGTGCCGCCCTGTGGAGGACCGGAGGCCACGGCGTTCCTGTGCAGGGTCGTCAGCGCACGCAGGTCGTGCCGGACCCGAGCCCGGCGATGGACGTGTACTGGATCGCCACCGGTGCGCTCTGCGCCGAGGTCCAGCTGCCCGGCGCAGCGGCGTTGGTCTGCACCTGCACGCTGCGCTGGGCGCCGAGGGCGAGTGCACCGGTGAGCCTGACGGTCGCGCTCCGCGCCTGCCCGTCGGTCGTGGTGGCGAGCACGGCTCCGGTGTCGTCGGTCAGGGTGAAGGACTTCGGCCCGTCGCCCGAGTAGGCCCAACCGATCACGACCGAACCGCTCGCGTTCGTGCACGACAGCGACGTGACGACCGGTACCGTGGCGGCCGCGAACTGGACGGCCGTGCTCGTGGTCCGACCGAACGGAGCCGCCTCCGCCTGTACGGTCGGCAGCAGCACGGCCCCGCCGGCGACGACGGCGACGACGGCGAGGACTCCGGGCGTCCCGCCTCGCCGGACCCGACGGACGCGCTGGACGGCGGCGCCGGGCAGGGGACGGCCGTGCACCTCGACCTGGCGCGCGACGGGACGGGGCGACCGGCGGTGCGGACCGGCCGCGGTGCCGACCGCAGGAGACGGGGCGGGGGCGAGCCGCGCCTCCCGGCCGTCGCCCGTCCGCCCGCGACCGGCGGCGCCACCGCCGCTGCCCGCGGCCGGACCGTCGCCACGGTGCCGGGGGCCGCGCCGTCGGAGCGGGGCGTCGACCGTGCAGAGCAGCAGCACGGCGACGAGTGCGAGCGCGGCGGTCCCGACCTCGACCCAGCGGCCCTCGCGGATCCAGAGCACGGGGGCGGCGACGGACGGCACCCGCAGGACGGCGACCCCGTGCACGGCGGACCGCTCGGTCGGCGTCGAGTCCGCCTGCGGGTTGGCGTCGCCCTTCGTGACGACGGTGCCGTCCGGACCGGGTTCGACGAACCGGTGCATCCGCAGGTGTCCCGGCTGGTCGGGGTCGTCGGCGAGCAGGACCTGCCCGGGACGGATCTCGGCCGGCGTGACCGGGCGCGACACCACGACGTCCCCTGGCAGGAGCCGCGGGGCCATCGAGCCGGTCATCACCGTGGTCGGGTGCCAGCCGACGAACGCGGGGACGGCCGCCCACAGCGCGAGTCCGAGGAGCGTGGCCACGACCGCCCTGGCCGCCGTGGCGACGGCGACACGCCCCCAGTCGACGGCGTCGTGCAGCACGTCGTGCGGGGTGTGACCACCGTGCACTGCGATGCTGACCATGACTGCCTTCGACCGGGGGCGTGCGTTCGGACGGGACGTCCCGCTAGTTGTTCTGGGCCTCCCAGGTGAGGCCGATCGACGCCGTGGTGCCCTGCGCCGTGTTCGGGGTGTTCGCGGACACCGTGTACGTGACCCGGTAGACGCGGGTCTCGCTCGCGGCGCCGGTCGTGGTCCAGGCGCCGAGGCCCGACGCGAAGTTCGTCGCCTGCGTGCCGAGGGTCGGCAGCGTGTTCTCGAAGAGGGTCCCGCCGGTCGCCGCCGGGGTGAAGCCCGAGCACGAGGAGAACCCGCCGCCGGTGCCCTGCTCGATCTTGACCGTGGTGTTCTGCGCGAGCACGGACGAGGTGGACGGCGAGGTGGTGTACAGCTTCACGGTCGACGGCAGCGAACCGGTCGAGGTCACGGTGATGCACTTGCTGTCGGTCGAGCCGGGCTTGAGGTTCGTGGCGGTGAAGAGCGCGGTGTTCGCGTCGTCGTCGGTCAGTGCGACGGTGCCGGCCGTCCAGTTGCTGGTGGGGTTGGTGGTGGTGGCCGAGAACGCCGAGTACGAGGCGGTCGACACGACGACGCCCGAGGCGACGAGGGCGGCGGGCACGGCGATCCAGGCGGCGAGACGAGCGGCGCGAGGGGACACACGGGACATGGTTGTCCTCCAGAGGAGAGAGATCCTGATCGGTGGCGGCTCCGGACCCGCGGTGGTTGGTCGCGCTGCGGTGCCTGTTTGGTACGACGATCAAGCTACTTGCTCGCCGTGATGATGACAAGTGAAGAAGTACCCCCTCTGTTGGGGGTAGCTTGATGGTCGAGACACCTGTTGCCTGGGACCGAGCACGAGGACCCCTGACCCGGGTCCGCTCACCACCCCCGACCGGCCCACGGTCACCACCCGAGAAGAGCACCCGTGACGGACACCTCCCCCGCACTGCCGCCGCTGACCCCGTCGCCGCTGGAACTGCCGCCCGCACCCGTCTCCCCCGACGTCGAGGTGACGGCTCCGGTCGAGGACGTCGACGACCCCGGCGTGGCCCGGCTGCTCGAGGCCTTCCGCGTGCTGCAGGTGCAGCACGGACGGGTGCTCGCGCACGAGAGCGCGACGCGGGGCCTCGGGACCACGGACACGCGCCTGCTGCTGCACCTCGCCGCCGCGGAGCCGGGGGGCACCACGCCGAAGCAGGCCGGCGAACAGCTCGAGCTGAGCACCGGTGCCACGACCTCACTGCTCGACCGGCTCGAGCGCCACGGGCACCTGGAGCGCCGCCCGAACCCCGACGACCGCCGGAGCATCCTCGTGCACCTGACGCCGTCAGGCACGGCGGTCGCGCGTGAGGTCGCGGCCACCTGGGCCGCGGCGTTCCGCGACGCCGTGGCACCGGCCGGACGAGCGGGTGTCGCACTCGCGCTCGAGGGCGTCAGCGACGCCCTCGAGCGACGTCACCGGGCGGCCACCGCGGGCTGAGCCCGCGTAGCGTCGGCCGCATGACCCCAGCGGAACTCCTCGCCGAAGCGTTCGCCCGCGTGCCCGAGACCGTCGAGCGCGCGGTCGACGGCCTGTCGACCGAGCAGCTCGCGACCCGACCGGCCGCCGGCGCGAACACCCTCGCCTGGCTCGCATGGCACACCGCCCGCGGACAGGACGCGCAGGTCGCGGACCTCGCCGGCACCGAGCAGGTCTGGACCGCCGACGGCTGGGTCGAGCGGTTCGGCCTGCCGTTCCCCGCCGACGCGCTCGGTTACGGGATGTCGAGCGAGGACGTCGGACGGGTGCGCGCCTCCGCCGAGCTGCTGACCGGCTACCTGCGGGCCGTGCACGAACGCACGGTCGCGTACCTCGGCACGCTCGTCCCGGAGGACCTCGACGAGGTGGTCGACGAAGCGTGGGACCCGCCCGTCACGCGGGGCGCCCGTCTCGTCAGCATCCTCGACGACTGCACGCAGCACGCCGGCCAGGCCGGCTACGTGCGCGGGCTGCTCTTCTTCAGCCGCTGACGCGTCGCGTCCGTCCCGGCGTCGCCTTCAGGGCACGGCGAGACGCTGCTGGTTCCGCCGGACGCCGCCGGTCTCGCCAGACGCCGTCAGATCCGGGGGCGTCTCCGGACGTCGGGGGCGTCTCGCGGAGACGCCCCCGTCTCACGCGGAGCGAGACGGGGGCGTCGACGTGCCGGCGGTCAGCGCGCGGCGAGCTCCGCGACGATGCCGTCACCGGGAGCGGCGTCGACGAGTTCGGCCTCGATCTCGGCGTTCTCGAGGATGCCCTCGATCTTGCGGCGACGACCACGCGGCACGAGCGTGACGACGGTGCCCTCCTTGCCGGCACGACCCGTCCGGCCGGAGCGGTGCAGGTACGCCTTGTAGTCGTCCGGGGCGTCGGCCTGCACCACGAGCGACACGTCGTCGACGTGGATGCCGCGGGCGGCGACGTCGGTCGCGACGAGGACGTTCACCCGGCCGCTCGTGAGCAGCTGCAGGTTGCGCGTGCGGCGCGACTGGTTGAGGTCACCGTGGAGCGAGGTCGCCCGGATGCCGGCGTCCTCGAACTGGTCGGCCAGGCGCTCGGCGTAGGCGCGGGTGCGGGCGAAGACGATCGTCTTGCCGTCACCGGCGACGAGCTCCTCGAGCACCTGGTCCTTCTGGCGCTGCTCGACGACCAGCACGCGGTGGTCGATGGTCGAGGAGGCCTGGTCCTCGCCGGCGACCTCGTGGACGCTCGGCTCGTGCAGGAACTCGGACACGAGCGACGCGACCTGGGCGTCGAGCGTGGCGCTGAACAGGAGCTTCTGCGCGCGGTCGCCCTGCGGCGTGACCTCGGCCGTCGCGGAGAGGATCTCCCGCACCGGCTCGAGGAACCCGAGGTCGCACATGTGGTCGGCCTCGTCGAGCACGGAGACGACGACCTCGCTGAGGTCGAGCTTCCCCTTGTTCATGAGGTCCTGGACGCGACCGGGCGTGCCGACGATGATGTCGACGCCGCGCTCGAGGGCGCCCTCCTGGCGGCCGTAGGGCACACCGCCGTAGATCTGCGTCGTGAAGAGGCCCACCGAGCGGGCGATCGGCTGCACCGTGCGGTCGATCTGCAGGGCGAGCTCGCGGGTCGGGGCGAGGATGAGCGCGCGGGGGGCGCGGCCCATCCTGCGCTTCGTGCCGCCGCCGTGCTCCATGAGCTTCTCTACGAGGGGCGCACCGAACGCGATGGTCTTGCCGGAGCCGGTGCGACCGCGGCCGAGCACGTCCTTGCCGGCGAGGACGTCGGGGATCGTCGCGGCCTGGATCGGGAACGGGTTGGAGGCGCCCATCTCCGCGAGCGTCCGGGAGATGTTGCCGCCGATGCCGAGGTCGGCGAACGTCACGCCCTCCACGTCGGCCGCGACGGTGGCCGAGGCGGTGAGCTTCTCGAGCTTCACGTCGTCGGCGGGCACGTACGGCGTGCGGGACTCGTCGCGGTCGGAGCGGTCGCGGCGCGGGCGGTCCTCGTCGAACGAGCGGCGCGGACGGTCGTCGAAGCGACGCGGTGCCCGGTCGCGGTCGTCGCGGTCGAAGCGGTCACGGCGCGGGCGGTCCTCGTCGAACGAGCGGCGCGGAGCGCGG
>CAJYIG010000035.1 GCA_913774725.1 uncultured Curtobacterium sp.
GGACGCCGATGCGGTCGTCCGCTCGGTGGAGGCGTGGATTCACGGGACGACCGATGCGGGGTCGCGGTGATCTGCTGAGCTGGACGGGCAGGGGCAGTCAGTCCTCGGTGTCGTCGACCAGCAGGTCCTCGTGCCGGTAGTCGTTCGACCGCAGCCCGGCACGCGCGATCATGTGGGTCGACACCGGTACCAGGAAGAGCTGGAACACGAGCACCGGCAGCACCACCCAGAACGCCGTCCAGGTCCACACCGCCACGACGATCGCGGCCAGGGCGAGCGCCAGCCCGAGGACCTGCGGCTTCGCCATGGAGTGCAGTCGGACGAGCGGGTCCCGGAAGCGCACGATGCCGACGGCGGCGCCGAGGGACAGCGCCGCGGCGACCAGCATCAGGCCGAGGGCGATCCAGGCGCGCACACCGGCGCCGTCGACGAAGGACTCCAGGATCTCGATCACTTCGACTCCTCCTCCACGGCGTGCTCCGGTGTGGTCACGTCCATGCCCTCGTCGGACGGATCCGACGACGGCGTGACGATGCGCGCGACGGCGATGGTCGCGAAGACGCTCGTCGCCGCGATCACGACCAGCACGGGTACCGCGGTCAGGTCGCGCCGGATCACCATCGCGGCGGCGATCACCACGAGCGCGGTGGTGAGCACCATGTCGGATCCGATCATGCGGTCGAGGATCGTCGGTCCGCGCACGATCCTCCCGACGGCCAGCGCGAGCGTGGCACCGAGCAGCACGAGCACCAGGGCGATCCCGACGGCCATGACGACGACCGCGGCGCTCACCGGGTCATCTCCGGCAGTGGCTCGGCGAGTTCGGAGACGTCCTGCTTCGACCCGATGGCGCGGATGACGAGCTCCTCGATGCGGGCGACCGTCCGTCGCTCCTGGTCGACCTGCTCGTGGCGCTCGGTGTCGAGCACGTGGAGGAGCAGGCGTCGGCGGGGGAGGTCGACGTCGGCGACGTACGACCCGGGCACGAGGGAGATCGCCAGGGTGGCGAGGGTGAAGGTCATCTCCGACGTGGTGTGCAGCTGCACGAGCACGATCGAGCTCCGCCGGACGCCGCGTGGCCGGACGGCTGCCCAGGCCACCCGGAACGACGCGACGACCACGTGCCCGGCCCAGACCACCAGGAACCACACTGCGCGCGGCAGCGAGAACCGCTTCGACAGGGGGACCGGTGGCAGCGGCAGCAGCTGCGTGACGAGGAGCGCGACGACCAGGCCGCACAGCAGCGTCAGGACGCTCCACGACCCCCACAGCAGTGCCCAGAGCACGGTCAGTCCGGCCACGAGCGGCACGTCGTACCGCCAGGCGACGGCGATCCGTCGGGCGTTGGTGATGCGGCGGATGTCACTCATCGGGTACCCCCGTCCGTGCTGCCGAGGACCGCCTGCACGTACCGGGCCGGTGACTCCAGCGACTCGGCCGCGCGGGTCGCGTAGCCGTAGAGCGGACCGGCGACGACGGTCAGCGCGACCGACCCGAGGACCGCCACCGTCGTGACGGCGACGAGCATCCGCGGCAGCGGCGTGTGGACCGACGGCTCGACGGCTGCGGTCTGTCCCGTGGCCGGACTGGAGGCACTGCTCGCGTGCGCCGCGTCGGTGACGGTGGTCGAGCCTCCCGGGTGGTACGCCTCGCCCGTCTCCTCGGAGACGGTCAGCGGCGCCGGTTCCGGCGACCGCAAGTGCGCGTGCGGCTCGGCCGTGCTGGCGTGCGGGGCCGCCGCCTCGGCGGCGGGCTTCGGCCGCCAGAAGGCCGCGTCCCAGACGCGCATCAGCGCGTACAGGGTCAGGAGGCTCGTGACCACGCCGGCACCGACCGTCACCCAGGCCAGCGGGGAACCGTCCTCGGCCGCGGCGCGGAACAGTCCGAGCTTGCCGATGAAGCCGGAGAACGGTGGGATGCCGCCGAGGTTGAAGGCGGGGACCAGGTAGAGCGCCGCGAGGAACGGGGCGGCCTTGAGCAGTCCGCCGAGCGATCGGGTCGAGGTGGTGCCGCCCACGCGTTCCATCACGCCGGACACGAGGAAGAGCGTGGTCTGCACGACGATGTGGTGCACCGTGTAGAACACGGCCGCGGCGGTGCCGACGACGGAGCCGAGCCCGACGCCCATCACCATGAAGCCGATGTGGCTGATGAGCGTGAAGGACAGCAGGCGTTTCACGTCGGTCTGGGACACGGCCCCGAGCACGCCGACGATCATCGTGAGCACGGCGACGACGAGCAGCACGGTGTTGAGCTGCGGTCGCGGGAAGATGATCGTCTCGAGGCGGATGATCGCGTAGATGCCGACCTTGGTGAGCAGACCGGCGAACACCGCGGTGACCGGCGCCGGTGCGGTGGGGTAGGAGTCCGGCAGCCAGAACGCCAGGGGGAACACCGCCGCCTTGATGCCGAAGGCGATGAGCAGCATCGTGTGGAGCAGGAGCTGCACGTGCTCGGGGAGCCCGGCGACGCGCTCCGAGATCTGCGCGATGTTGACCGTGCCGGTCGCGCCGTAGACCAGGCCGATCGAGGCGAGGAACAGCGCCGAGGCGATCAGGCTCGTGATGATGTACGTCGTGCCGGCCCGGACGCGCTGCTCGCTGCCCCCGAGGGTGATGAGCACGTAGCTCGCCACCAGGAGCATCTCGAAGGCGACGTAGAGGTTGAAGAGGTCGCCCGCGAGGAACGCGTCGAGCACGCCGGCCGCGAGCACGAGGTACGTCGGGTAGTAGATGGTGACGGGCGCGTCCTCGTCGTCGGCCGCGAGCCCCTGGCCGATCGAGAAGAGCAGGACGAGCAGGAGCACGCTCGCGCTCACGGTGAGGAGCAGCGCGCTCAACCGGTCGACCACGAGCGAGATGCCGTAGGGCGCCTGCCACCCGCCGACCTGCACGACGATGGTGCCGTGCTGGTCGACGAGCACCATGAGCGTGGCGGCGACGACCACGGCGACGGCGAGCACCGCGACCGTGATGGCGCGCTGGAGCTCCTGGTGCCGCAGCAGCCCGAGTGCGACGGCGGCGCCGAGCAGCGGGACGAGGACGAGCAGGGGGACGAGCCAGGTCATCGCGTGGCCTCCTCGTTCTGGGCTGCTTCGGGGTCGGTGTCGATCTCGGGGTCGTCGTCGGCGGGGTCGTCCTCGCGGTCCCGGCCGATGGCGGCGTCGGCCTCGTCGACCTCGACCTCGTCGGCTCGGGACAGCTTCCAGGAGCGGTGGATGAGCGCGAGCAGGAACGCGCTCACCGCGAAGGTGATGACGATGGCGGTCAGGGCGAACGCCTGGGGGAGCGGGTCGGTGATCCCCTCGGACGATCCGCCGATCGGGGGGTTGCCCGCCGCGCCGGACATGATGAGCAGCAGCAGGTTGAGCGAGTTGCCGAGCAGCAGGAAGCCGAGCAGCATCCGGGTCAGCGACCGTTCGAGCAGCAGGTACACACCGCACGAGAACAGCACCGCCATCGCGATGACGAGGACCAGGGTGATGGTCATACGGCACTCCCCTCCGGGGTCGCGGCGGCGGTGTTGTCGTCGACGTCGCCCTCCGTGGTGTCGGTGATGCGGGCGCGGGAGTCCTCGAGACGCTGCCGGTCGACCTCGGCTCCCAGGCTGCGGAGCACGTCGAGCACGAGTCCGACGACCACCAGGTAGACGCCGATGTCGAAGAACGTCGCGGTGACGAACTCGACGTGGCCGAGCACGGGGACGTCGGCCTCGATGAATGAGGAGTACAGCGCTTCCTTCCCGAAGAACAGCGGGACGATGGCGGTCGTGGCCGCGGTCGCGACGCCGAGTCCGAGCAGGCGCCCGGCGCGGACGGGTGCGGCGGCACCGAGCTCCGCGGGTCCGCCGGCGAGGTACCGGCCGGCAAGAGCGATGCCCGCGACGAGTCCGCCGGCGAACCCGCCGCCCGCGGCGTTGTGCCCGGCGAAGAGCAGGTAGAGCGACAGCACGACGAGGCCGTGGAAGAGCAGGCGGACGACCACGTCGAGCAGCGCCGAGCGGCCGGTCGGGATCGCGGCGCTCGTCGGCAGCCACGCGCGGGGCTCGCCGTCCGGGCGGTGCTTGTCGCTGGTGACGCTCGCCGGCAGGTCCCGCAGGCGCGGCAGGGTGTCCTCGCGCGAGTCGAGGAAGATCAGGCTCGCGACGCCCGTGGCCGCGGCGACGACGACGGTCAGCTCGCCGAGCGTGTCCCAGCCGCGCAGGTCGACCAGGGCGACGTTCACGACGTTGAGGCCGTGCCCGAAGGACTTCGTGAGCGCCGGGATGTCCGGCCAGATCGGGGTGCTGTTCCGCGCCGAGGCGGCGACGACGACCACGATCGCCATCGTGATGCCGGCGAGTGCGGCGAACAGCGCCCGCACGATCCGGAAGCGGGACGGGTTCGCGGTCGCGATCCGCGGGGGGAGCCGGCGGAGCACCAGCACGAACGCGATGAGCGTGACGGTCTCGACGACGAGCTGGGTGAGCGCGAGGTCGACCGCGCCGTGCAGGACGAAGAGCACGGACATCCCGTACCCGGTGACCCCGACGAGCACCGCGGCGGCGAACCGGGTCTTCGCAGTGAGCACCGCGATCGCGGCGACGGCCATCACGGCGACCACCGGCACCTGGCCCCACGAGTCGGCGAAGCGCACGCGGAACGCCCACGGGCCGCCGAGCACCAGGTTCGCGAGCGCCCCGGCGACGAACACCGACAGGATGACGGTCAGGTAGTAGGGCAGCGAACCGCGCTGCACGCCGGCGGTGAGCCCGGTCGCCAGGCGGTCGAGCCCGCGCATGGTCTTCCGGTAGGTGTCCGCCGCGCTCGGCGACCCGGAGAGCCGGTGCTGCAGGGCCTCGACCCGACGTCGTGCGAGGAAGAGGGCGACACCGCCGACCAGGGTGATCGCGGAGAGGCCGAGTGCTGGTTCGAGTCCGTGCCAGAGCGCCAGGTGCGGGACCTCGCCCTCGGGCAGCGCCGCAGCGGTCGCCGCGGGCTCGATGCCGTGTGCGACGACGGGCGTGAGCACTCCGAGTGCCAGGCCGGCGACGGCGAGGACGGACGGGACGACGCCGAGTCCGTGCAGGCCGTGCGCCTCGGTCTCGGCCACGCCGGGCTTCCGTGCGAAGGTGCCCCAGAGGAAGCGGAGCGAGTAGGCGACGGTGAGGAGCGAGCCGAGGGTCACCCCGACGAGCGCGATCCACGCCCAGGCGGCCTGCGGACCGTGGAGTTCCTCGACGAAGCCGGTCAGGACGGCCTCCTTCGCGACGAACCCGATCGTCGGCGGGATGCCCGCCATCGACGCGAGCGCGAGGACGGCCACGACGGCGAGCCAGGGCAGCTTCCGTCCGAGCCCGCTGAGCTTCCGCAGGTCCCGCGTGCCCGTCACGTGGTCGACCGCGCCGACGACGAGGAACAGCGTCGACTTGAACGTGGCGTGGGCGACGAGCAGAGCGACGCCGCCCAGGGCGACCGCGGGTGCGCCCCACCCCGCCGCGAGCACGAGGAACCCGAGCTGCGCGACCGTGCCGTAGGCGAGCAGCAGCTTGACGTCGGTCTGCCGCAGTGCCCGGTACCCGCCGATCAGCATCCCGAGCACGCCGAGCACGGTGATCGTCTCCCGCCAGCCGGACAGCAGCGCGAAGGCCGGGGCCAGGCGTGCGACCAGGTAGATGCCGGCCTTGACCATCGCGGCCGCGTGCAGGTAGGCGCTGACCGGGGTCGGCGCGGCCATGGCTGCCGGGAGCCAGAAGTGGAACGGGACGATCGCCGACTTCGTCAGCGCGCCGAGGAGCACGAGCACGACCGCGACCGGCACGAGCGGTCCCGGTCGGTCGACGAGCTCCGGAGCCCGCGCGATGATGCCCGACAGGCTCGTGGTGCCCGCGGTGACCGACAGGGCGACGAGTCCGGCGAGCATCGCCAGCCCGCCGGCGGTCGTCACGACGAGGGCCTGCATCGCGGCGGCCCGGCTCGCACGCTTGTCGGCGTCCTGGCCGATGAGCAGGTACGAGAAGACCGTCGTGGCCTCCCACAGCACGAAGAGCACGATCACGTCGTCGGCGACCACCAGGCCGTACATCGACCCGGCGAAGGCCGTCAGGACGGACGCGAACCGTCCGAGCCCGGGCTCGTCCCGCCCGAAGTACGACGCACAGTAGACGAGGACGAGCGCTCCGACGACCGAGACGACCAGGGCGAGCACCCACGACAGGGCGTCCATCCGCAGGGACAGCGCCAGGTCGAGCTGGGGGATCCACTGCCACCGACTCGTGACCCCGCCGTGCAGGGCGGCGTCGGTCTGCGCGACGGTCAGCACGGCGGCGGCGGCGGGTGCGAGGGCGGCGAGGTAGAACACACGCCGCCCCATCAGCGGGGTCAGGGCGGGGACGATCAGGGCGACGATCGCGAACGCGACGAGGACGGAGACCATCGGGCACCTCCTCGGGGTCGGGCTGCAGTCCGGCTCACTGGGCACTCACAGCTTACGGAATGAGGGATGACAGGTTCCTGAACGCCCCGACAGGGACGCTCGTCCGAGCCGACCCCTCCACTCTGCTCCGTGCCCGACCTCAGCGTCCGTGCGCCCGTGCCGGGATCTGTGTCGCGAGCTTGCCGCCGGACACGTCGAGGAGCGTCCCCGTGACGTAGGCGGACGCGTCGCTCGCCAGGAAGACCAGCAGGTCGGCGACGTCGTCCGGCGTCTCCCACCGTCGGAGCGACAGCGTGTCGAGCAGACGGTCCTGGTCGGCCTGGGGCATCTCGGCGAACCCGTTCATGGCGGTCGGCACCATCCCGGGCGCGTAGGCGTTCACGGTGATGCCCCACGGCCCGAGCTCCGATGCCAGCACCCGCGTGAAGGAGACCACCGCGGCCTTCGACGCTGCGTAGGCCGCGCTCCCGACACTCGGCACGATCGCCGCGAACGACGCCGCGTTGACGATCCTGCCGCGTCCGGCGGCCTGCATCACCGGCGCGATCGCCTGGCTGACCAGGAAGGTCCCGCCGAGGTTGACGTCCATGCACCGTCGCCACTCGTCCCACCCGAGCTCGGCGACGGTCCCGGTCACGTTGATGCCCGCGTTGTTGACGAGCACGTCGATCGTGCCGTGCCGGCGCACCACCTCGTCCACGGCGGCCTGGACGGAGCCGGGATCGGCCACGTCGCACACGATCCGGTCCACGGTCAGTGGGGCAGCGGCGGCGTCGGCGGCATCGACGGCGTCGTCGTCGAAGGCGAGGTCGAACGCGACGACCCGGCACCCCTCGTCGGCGAAGCGTGCGGCGAGGGCCCGGCCGATGCCACGGCCGGCTCCGGTGACGACCACCACGCGGTCGGTCAGGTCGAGGTGCATGAACGGCTCCTGTCGTCGGCACTGACGAGGACCGACGGGCGCCGGTGCCTCCGACGGCCATACTGTTCCAGCATGACGGCGAAGGTGCTCTGGATCACGGGTGGCGGCAGCGGGATGGGAGCGGCCAGCGCGCTCGCCGCGGGCCGCGACGGATGGACGGTCGTGCTCAGCGGGCGCAGGCCGGACCGGCTCGAGCAGGTCGCGGACCAGGTCCGGGCGGCCGGCGGGACGGCGGACGTCCTGCCGCTCGACGTGACGGATGCCGGAGCGGTGTCCGCCGCGCGCGACACCGTGCTCGAGCGACACGGGCGGATCGACGGCCTGGTGCTCGCCGCGGGGCTGAACACGCCGGCGCGACGCTGGGCCGACCAGTCGCTCGCCGACGTCCGCGCCGTCCTCGACACGAACACGACGGCGGTGGTGACGGCCGTCGACGCAGTGCTGCCGGCGCTCCGGGAGGCGGGCGGCGTGGTCGTGGTGGTGTCGTCGTACGCGGGCTGGTCCTTCCAGCCGGGTGCCGGCGTCGCGTACTCGGCGAGCAAGACCGCGCTCGGCTCGATCGTCCGGACGCTCAACCAGCAGGAGACCGAGCACGGCGTGCGTGCCACCCACCTGTGCCCGGGCGACGTCGCCACGGACTTCCTCGACCAGCGGCCCGAGGTCCCCGACGCGGCGGCCCGTGCACGGATGCTGCAGCCCGAGGACGTCGCTCGGACCGTCGCCTTCGTGCTCGGGCAGCCGGCGCACGTGCGGATCGACGAGCTGGTCCTGTCGCCCGTCGCGCAGCGGTGACGAGCGCCTTCGACCGTCGGCGCCGCCGGACCGAGCACCGGCCGCGCCCGGACCTGAGATGATCGAGGTCGACGCGCCCGCGTCGACGGAGGTGACCGGTGGACGCAGCGCAGGAGATGGTGCTCCAGCTCGTCGGCACGCCCTGGGCCTTCCTCGTCGTCGGGCTCGTGCTCGCCGTCGGCAGCGTCGCGGTCTTCCTGCCGAGCCAGGCGCTCGTCGTGGCGATCGGCACCCTGCTCGTCGGGGGTGACGGCGGCCTCCTGCCGGTGCTCGTCCTCGTGGTGGCGGCGACGATCGGCATGGCGCTCGGCGACGTCGGACTCTGGCACCTGGCGCGGACCGTCGACCTCGGATCGCGGTCGTGGTTCAGCCGTCCGAAGGTCCGGAAGGCGCGTGAGTCGATCGACGCCCGGTACCGGAAGGCCCCCGGGCGCATCGCCGTCCTCGGCCGCTTCATCCCGATGGGCCGGCTCACCACGAACCTGGTCGGTGCCGACAGCGGCCTCGACCTCCGGCGCTTCCTGGTCACCTGCCTCGTCGCCGACGTCGTCTGGGCCGCCTACTGCGTGGGCATCGCCGCCGCCACCGGGAGCTGGAGTCGCGATCAGCCCTTCCTCGTGACGGCGCTCGCGGTCGTGGCCTCGATCCTGCTCGGCCTCGCGATCTCGGCGGTCGAGAAGGCCGTGCGGCGTCGCGCCGAGGCTGCTGCGGTCGCCTGACGCCGTAGCGTGGGGGCACCGTCCGAAGGAGGACCCCCGTGCCGAGCCTCACCGACCTCGTCCCCGATCCCGACGCGATCGAGCGCATCGCGACGGGCAGCACCTGGGCCGAGGGGCCGTGCTGGATCCCGTCGAGTCGCACGCTGCGGTGGTCGGACATCCCAGGCGACCGGATCCTGCAGTGGCACCAGGAGTCCGGCAGGACGACGGTGTACGCGTCGGGCGTCGAGTACACGAACGGCCGGACCCTCGACCGTGACGGGTCCGTCGTGCAGTGCTCGCACGGCCGGCGCCGGGTCGAGCGCGACCGGGGTGGCGTCGTCACCTCGCTCGTCGACACCTGGGCGGACGTGCGGTTGAACTCGCCGAACGACGTCGTCGTCGCGCGGGACGGCTCGATCTGGTTCACCGACCCGGCGTACGGCATCACGCAGCCACGCGAGGGACACCCGGGGGAGCGGGAGTACGGCGACCACTGGGTGTTCCGGTGCGGCCC
>CAJYIG010000036.1 GCA_913774725.1 uncultured Curtobacterium sp.
TATGGAGGAGTGGGGCGCTTTGCAGCGGGCGCGGTCGGAGAATCGGTTGCACGTCCGAGCGTTCTCGATGATCTTCTCCCCCGCGCCACTGATCGCGGCCGCTGGTTCCATGGACGACTACCTCGACGGACTCGAGGCGAAGGGAATCCACCCGGATGACGGTGACGATCGCCTCCGCCTCTGGGGCATCAAGCTCGTCGTTGACGGCGGCGTCGAGGCAGCCGCGCTCCGTGAGCCCTATGTCGGCCGACCGGACTTCACCGGCACTCTGCTGATGACGCCCGACGGCCTGACGGATGCACTGCGCGCCTGCGTCACCCGCGGCTGGCCCGTCGGCACCCACGCCTGCGGGGACGCCGGAGTCGACGCGTTCCTCGACGCCGTCCAGCGAAACGTCGACAACGGCATCCAGCACGGACACGGCCAGGTCGTCATGGAGCACGGTGCGCTCATGGACGCCGACCAGATCGCACGAGCAATCGCGCTCGACGTGCACATCACCGCCCAGGAAGCACTCCGAGATGGGCTGATCAACCCGTTCGTCGAAGCATGGGGGCAGGAGCGGGTAGCAGCGATGTTCCCCTGGCGGGAACTCCTGAACGCAGGCGCATCCGTCAGCGCCGGCACCGACCACCCCATCAGCCCTCTCGACCCGATCGCCGGCATACTCGGCATGACGACCCGACGTACGACGCTCGGGATCCTCGGCGCAGAGCACGCATGCACCAGAGACGAGGCGCTCGAGCTCTACACACGCGCCGGCGCGGAGCTCCTCGGACACGACCTGACGGGAACGATCACCCTCGGAGCACCAGCGGACTTCGCCGTCTACCCGGTCGACCTGCACCACGCCCCCGATGAAGCACTCGCCAAGACCCGTCCGACGCTGACCATCCTCGCCGGTGAAGCGCTGAAATGTTAGGAAGGATCTCAATAGGCTGTCGTCCAGCGGACAACTCAGAGCCGGCGGAGATTGATCCACACCGCACGGGCGGGCCGGTCGGACACGTTGCTCACGAGGTGCGCCCGACGAGCACTGAACTGCGCGACGTCCCCGGCGGCGGCGGAGAAGATCTCGCCGCCGAGCTGCAGCTCGAGCTCGCCCTCGAGCACGACCCCGATCTCGTCGCCCGGGTGCTGCGACGGGGTCCGGGCGTGCGAGGTGTGCGGGTCGAAGTCGTCGACGTACACCTCGATCCCGAGGTCGGCGCGGTAGGCCGCGGTCCGCCGGTGCAGACCACCGTCGGTGACGTCCCGGATCTGGTCGCGGAACTCGACGATCGGTGAGTCGTCCGCGCCGCTTTGCGCGAAGAGCGTCGTGATCTGGACCCCGAGGGCGCGTGCGATGGCGTGCAGGGTCCCAAGCGACGCGGTGGCCCGACCGCGCTCGACGGTGCTGAGCATCGACAGGCTCAGCGACGTGCGCTCGGCCAGGTCCTGGAGCGTGAGCTCGTTCTTCTGCCGCAGGGCCCGGATCCGCTCGCCGATGCCGGCCACGACCGCGTCGAGGTCGTCGCCGTCGGGCGCTGGGGCCGCGTCCGGACCGGCACTGGTGGCGGTCACGTCCGCGCTGGTCGGGGTCGATGCCTGCATGCACCCATCATCGTCGGCGCGGCACCCGCGGAGCGACGGGTGCGCCAGTGTTCACACACGGAAACACGGTTGCAACAATGTGAATGTAACTTTTCGCATCAGAGTGAAACACCCTGCTCGGTCCCGATCCGCAGAGGACACCTGATGACCACCCATGCCGCTCCCCCGTCGCCGCCCACCAGCGCGCCCGCGCCCACCGTGCTCTCCGTGGGATTCGGTGAGCGACTACCCGCCGGACGCACTGCGCTCTTCGCCGTCCAGCACCTGCTCGCCCTGACCGGTATCTGGGTCTTCCCGAATGTCATCGGCAACGCGCTGAAGCTGTCGTCCGACGAGGTCGCCCTGATGATCCAGGCGTGCTTCCTGCTCACCGGCGTCGTGACGATCCTGCAGTCCAGCCGCGTGCTGAAGCTCCCGATCGTCCAGGGGCCGACGGCGGCGTTCATGGTCGCGATCATCTCGTCGGGCGCCGCTTACGGACCCGGGACGGCCTTCGGATCGATGGCGGTCGCAGGGCTCGTCTTCATGCTGCTCACCGTCCCCCTCAAGCGCTTCGGGCTGTTCGGGCACGTCAGCGCCTTCGTCTCCTCGCCCATCGTCCTCGGCACGCTGTTCGTCATCATCGGGGCGCAGCTCGCGTCCATCGGGGCCGGCGGCTGGTTTGGCACGGCCGGGACGCCGTCCTACGGGGTGCTCGCGCTCGTCGTAACGATCGCCACCGGCCTGACCGTCCTGCTGTGCCTGGTCGTCGGCACCGGGATCCTCAAGCGGGGTGCGATCTTCTGGGGGATCGTCGGCGGCAGCGTCGTCGCGCTCCTGGTGGGGCAGTGGTCCTTCCCCGACCTGACCGCCGCTCCCCTGGTCGGGGCGCCGCACCTGCTGCCGTACGGCTTCGGGGTCTCCCTGCCCGTCGTGGTCCTGATGCTCGTCGCGTACCTGCAAGCGGGTACCGAGTCCATGGGCATGTACACGATGATCGCCAACTGGGGCGGCGAGACCGTCGACACCGCCCGGGTGAACCGCGGATTGTTCGCCGAGTTCGCCGGCACGGTCCTTGGGGCGTTCTTCGGCGGTATCGGAACGACGTCCTACCCGGAGAATGCCGGCATCGTCCGGGTCTCCGGCATCGGCAGCCGGTTCGTCACAATGACCGCCGGGGGCGTTGCCGTCGCCCTGGCCTTCTTCCCCCCGGTGAGCCTGTTCCTCGCGGGGATCTCCGGTCCGGTCCTGTCCGCGGCGACCACGATCCTGTTCGGGATCATCGCGGTCAGCGGCATCCAGATGCTCGCAGCGGTGCGCTGGGACGACCTGAACCTCGCCGTCGGCGCCACCGCATTCATCGTCGCCCTCGGCACGCAGTTCATCCCGACCACGATCTCGTCGGCACTGCCGCCCTCGGTCGCCACGGTCGTGACCAGCCCGATGATGATGGGCATGTTCCTGCTGCTCGGCCTGCACGGGGCGATCAACCACGGAATCCGACCACTCCTCGCTCGTCGGGGTCAGCCCCGCCGGGTCGTCACCACGCTCGTCCCCCGCACCGAAGGGAACACCCCCGCATGACCACGATCACCGTCCACGGCACCCAGCGCACAGCCGACCCGCAGGGGCCGCTCCGAGACTGGTTCGACCCCACGTACACCGCGATCGTGTCGATCGACATGCACGAGGGACACCTGTCCGAGGACCCGGCGTGCCCGTGCCCGGCACCCCGCGGCCGCGACATCGTCGGCCCGGTCGACGACTTCCACCGCGCCGCGCGAGCACTCGGCATCCCGGTCGTGCACGTCCGGTCCGAGCTGCGCGCCTCCGGCGTCGACGACGTCCGCGGCACGTCCGACAGCGCGTGGCGGACAACCTTCCCGCAGCACGTCGGTCCGATCCCTGGCGCCGATGAGCACGCGCTCGCCGGGAGCCGGTGGACCCGGTTCGTCACCGAGGTCGAGCCGCAGGACGAGGTCGTCACCGGCAAGAAGCGCCTCTCCGCGTTCTACCCAACCGACCTCGACTTCCTGCTCCGCCAGATGGGCGTCCGAGCGGTGGTCCTCGACGGAATCATGGCCGACTGCTGCGTGCTCAACAGCGCATTCGACGCGTCGAACCTCGGGTATCGCGTGTCCGTACCGTCCGACCTGGTGCGCGGCACCGACGAAGGGCTCGAGCGCGCTGCGCTGTCGATGGTGTCGCTGCACCTGGGCGTCGTGACCGAGTCGGCCGAGCTCCTCGCCGCGTGGACGTCCGCCGCGGTGCGCAGCCCCGGGCATCCGACCGCGTGACGACGACCGAGGAGCAGACCGCCCGCTCGGCGACCGGTCGGACCGTCCGCGGGTCGTCGCCCGTCCCCGCCGCCATGGTGACAGTCGGCACGATGGCCCTGGCGACCGTGCCCACGCCGCTCTACCCGTCCTACGCACGGACGTTCAGCATCGACGAGACCGGCACCACGGTGCTCTTCGCGGTCTTCGCCCTGGGCGCCGTGACTGGACTGTCCGTCGTCCGCGCGCGGCGCTGGGCACACTGGCCGGTCCGGGGTCGCATCGTCGCCGCCGCGCTACTCGGAGCCGCGGCAGCCATCATGCTCGCGGTCATCCCCGGTCTGCCGGCCTTCGTCATCGGTCGTCTGCTGAGCGGCCTCGGTGTGGGTATCGCCGCCGCGAGCTCCGTCACCTTCGTCACCGACCGCGCCCGCGGGAGCGGACGGCACGTCCGGTTCTGGGAGACCGTGGCACCGGGGCTCGCGATGGCCGGTTTGGCCCTCGGGCCCTCGGCAGCGGGTCTCCTGGTCGGAACCGGCGCCCTCCCACGGTGGGCGCTGTACGTCGCGGCGGCGACCGTCCTGACGACGAGCGCTGCCCTGCTCGCACCCCGTGCCTCCCGTCCGGTCGTGCCGGAGGCGACGCACGGCGGACCGCCGCCGACGTCGGCTGCCGGCACGCTGAAGCGCACCGCGCGGTGGCCGGACCGTCTCGGCGCGTGTGCGGCCTTCGCCGTCACCGGTTGCTTCGGCGCGTTGACACCCCACCTGCTCGCCGCAGGCGACCGGCGGCCGAGCGTCACGGAGGTCGGCGTCGTCGCCGCCCTGCCGTTCCTTGCGGGTGCGGTCGGCGCCACCGTGCTGTCCGGATTCGGCCGGTGGGCCTTTCCGCTCGTGGTGACCGGGTTTGTCTTGGTCGCGGTCTCGACCGCGACGGCCCCGGGGACCGCGGTCGGCACCGCCGCGTTCGCCGTCGGGGCCGTGATCGCCGGCGCCGGCGCCGGCATCGTGTTCAGCCGGTCGCTCAGCTCCGCGCTACGGAACGCGAGCCCGGATCGGCGTGGCGCCGCCGCGTCCGACACGTTCACCTGCGCGTACCTCGGCCTCGCGGTACCCGTCGTCGCGGTGGGATCGCTGCTCGGACTCGTGCCGCAGACCGTAGTGATCGTCGCATTCACCATCGTCCTCGCCGGTGTCGGGACGGTCCTCCTGCTGCGTCCCGGTTCGCACCTCCGGGTAGCCCGGCGGCAATCGGACCTTAGTAGTTGAGGTTTTCAAACATCATCGATGCCTGGATACGGTCTCCGCCGCCCAGTCCATGAGCTGCCGCTCCACGACGCCGTCGTCGGTTCCCGTGATCGGACGACTGCCCGAAACGGTGCGTACGCTGCGGTCCGTGAACACCGAAGACGAACTGACCAGCCCGGTCATGGATGGCGCTACCGACGCCTCCGACCATGCGAAGAAGCGTGGACTCATCGAACAAGCCCGCCAGGACCACCCCACCAGCGCCAGCGCACTGGTTCACGACCTGCAACACCGCGCACGGGAAACCCATGTCACCGGACCAAACCAAGCCGACCACCCCACTCCCACGACGGAGTAGCAGCGGCTCATCTGGAGCTCAGCGGCATCCTCGCCGCAGACGACCTGGATGCCGACTCCGATCGGCAGACGACCACAAAGTCGACGAGCTCGGCGACGGCGACGAGCGCGCCGTACGACGCTCCGAGCGCCGCGCAGCTCGCGCTGTTGCCGGAGGCGAAGTACAACGCCGTCATCGGCGGGCTGCTCCCCTAC
>CAJYIG010000037.1 GCA_913774725.1 uncultured Curtobacterium sp.
CGGCTGCTCGACGACCTCAACCAGCTCGAGGGGCGGTGGCCGGCGAAGGTCATCGCGCAGCAGCGCAACTGGATCGGCCGCTCGGTCGGTGCCGACGTCGACTTCGTCATCGAGGGGCGCGACGAGCCCGTCACCGTGTTCACCACGCGGCCGGACACGATCCACGGGGTGACCTTCCTGGTCGTGGCGCCGGACTCCGACCTGGCGGCGTCGCTGGTCTCGTCTGCCGAGCCCGCGGTGCGCGACGCGTTCGACGAGTACCTGACCGCGACGCAGAAGACCTCGGAGATCGATCGGCAGAACGCCGACCGGCCGAAGACGGGCGTGCCGCTCGGACGCTGGGCGATCCACCCGCTGACGGGGGAGCGCCTGCCGATCTGGGCTGCCGACTACGTGCTCGCCGACTACGGGCACGGTGCGGTCATGGCCGTGCCGGCGCACGACCAGCGCGACCTCGACTTCGCCCGGGCGTTCGACCTGCCGGTGCGGGTCGTCGTCGACACCAACCAGCCGGTGACCGGCGCGATCCCGGTGATCCCCGAGGGCGCGACGCTCGAGGACCTGCCCGCCCTCGACCCGGTGGCGACGGGCGAAGCCCTGACCGGCCAGGGCCGGATGATCAACTCCGGACCGCTCGAGGGCATGTCGAAGCAGCACGCGATCACCGCGGCGATCTCCCTGCTCGAGGAGCGCGGGACCGGCCGGGCCGCGAAGACGTACCGCCTGCGCGACTGGCTCATCTCGCGCCAGCGCTTCTGGGGCACCCCGATCCCGATCATCCACGGCGCCGACGGCACCGAGCACCCGGTCCCGGTGGACGAGCTGCCGGTGCGCCTGCCGTCGACCGAGGGCCTCGACCTCAAGCCGAAGGGCACCTCGCCGCTCGGTGGGGCGACCGACTGGGTGAACGTGCCGAACCCGGTCGACGGTACCCCCGCGACGCGCGACACGGACACGATGGACACGTTCGTCGACTCGTCGTGGTACTTCCTGCGCTTCCTGTCCGCCCAGGACGACACGCAGGCGTTCGACCCCGAGGCCGCGCGGAGGTGGGCGCCGGTCGACCAGTACATCGGTGGCATCGAGCACGCGATCCTGCACCTGCTGTACGCGCGCTTCGTCACGAAGGTGCTGTTCGACCTCGGCTACCTCGACTTCACCGAGCCGTTCTCGGCGCTGCTCAACCAGGGCATGGTGCTGTCCGGCGGCTCGAAGATGTCCAAGTCGAAGGGCGGTGTCTCGCTCGGTGACGAGCTCGACGCGAACGGCGTCGACGCGATCCGTCTCGTGATGGGCTTCGCCGGTCCGCCGGAGGACGACATCAACTGGGAGGACGTGTCGCCGTCGGCGTCCGCGCGCTTCCTCGCCCGCGCCTACCGCCTGGCGCTCGACGTCACGTCGACCCCGGACGCCGTGTGGGCCGACGGCGACCGTGCCCTTCGCCAGGTGACGCACCGGTTCCTCGCCGACGCGCCGGGGATGATGGAGGCGTTCAAGTTCAACGTCGTGATCGCGCGCCTGATGGACCTGGTCAACGTCACCCGCAAGGCCATCGACAGCGGCCCCGGCGCCGGCGACCCGGCGGTGCGCGAGGCCGTCGAGACGATCGCCCTCGCCCTCGCCGTCTTCGCGCCCTACACCGGAGAAGAGATGTGGGAGAAGCTGGGCTACGAGGCGACCGTCGCCACGTACGGCTGGCGGAAGGCCGACCCGACGCTCCTCGTGCAGGACACCCTCACCGCGGTGGTGCAGGTCAACGGCAAGGTGCGCGACTCGTTCGAGGTGTCGAAGTCGATCGAGGCGGACGAGCTGGAGCAGCTCGCGCGCGAGTCGGCGAACGTGCAGCGGTACATCGGCGACCGCGAGATCGTGAAGGTCATCGTGCGGGCGCCGAAGCTCGTGAACATCGCGATCAAGGGCTGACACGGAGCTGGCTGACGACCGGCTGGTTGACAGCCGGCCGGCTGGCCGCTCGCGGGCTGGCGGCAGTCCTCCCCAGCCGACCGGCCCGGCGGGTCCCTCCACAGGAGGGACCGCCGGGCCGTCGGCGTTCCCGCGGCCGACCTACCGTGCCGGGCATGACTGCTCCGTCTCCTGGACGGCCCGGTGGCGGGTCGTGGGTCTCCCGGTCCGCGCTGTCCCCGCGGGCGGCCGTGGTGCTGGCCGCGGTGGTGGTCGTGCTCGCCCTGGTGGTCGTCGCGATCAGCACGATCGGTACGCACTCGTCGGTCGGTGTGACGGTGACGAGCGGCCCGTCGTCCGCGGCGGTCAGCGGGCGCTCCGACTCCGTGCCGGATGCGGGTGCGTCGGCCCCGTCGGACGCGGGCTCCGGCTCCGGCGCGGGCTCCGGCACGCCCTCCGGCTCGCCGAGTGCGGCGGTGGTCTCCGTGTACGTGGTCGGCGCGGTCGCGCGGGCCGGGGTCGTCGAGGTCCCCGCCGGGACACGCGTGGACGAGGCGCTGCGGCGGGCCGGGGGTGCCACGGGCGACGCCGACCTCGCTCGGCTCAACCTCGCTCGTCCGGTCGTGGACGGAGAGCGTCTGTACGTGCCGCGGGTCGGGGAGGACGACGTCCCCGAGGCACTCCGGCCGGATGCGCCGGGGGTCGGTGGCTCGGGTGGCGGGGGAACAGGTGCCGGCGGTGCCGCAGGGGGCAGCGGCGCGGGCGGAGGGGCCGCCGGTGCGGCCGTCGTCGACCTGAACACCGCCGACCAGGCGACGCTCGAGACGCTGCCGGGCATCGGCCCGGCACTCGCGGCGCGCATCCTGGCATGGCGGGAGGAGCACGGCGGCTTCACGGCCGTGGACGACCTGCTCGAGGTCAGCGGCATCGGGGAGGCGCGGCTCGCCGAGCTGCGCGACCGGGTCCGGGTCTGAGCCGTGGACGTGCGCACGAGCGTCGGGGACCTGCGCCCACGGGCGGCCGAGCTGCGTCTGGCGGGTCCGGTGCTGCTCGCGTGGGTCGAGGCCGTCCTGCTCGTCGGGGTGCCGTCCGCCGCGTGGTGGTGCGCCGCGTCGACCGGGGCGGTCGGCCTCGTCGTCGTCCTGGTGCTCGTGGTGCTGACTCGGTCCGGACGGCAGGGCGGATCCGGCATCGACGACGAGGGCGCCGTGGTCCCCGACCCGTCGACGGACCACCACCGGGCGGTGGCGCGCGGTGTGCTCGGCGTCGTCCTCGTCACCGCCGGTTGCTGTGCGCTGGTCGCGGTGGCCGTCGCGGCGGGTGCGCCCGAGCGGTCGCCGGAGGCACTCGTCGACCGGACGGATCGGACCGTGTCCGTCGAGGTCGTGCTGACCCGGGACCTCGCCGACGCCGACCGGTCCACGACGGGCACGGTGCGTGCGCTCGACGCCGTCGGTGGGCTCGGCGTCCCGGTGCGCGTGGTCCCCGGCGAGCGGCTCCGTGCGGCGGCCGGGTCGACACTCCGCGCACGCGGGACGGTGCAGCTCGATGACGACGGGTCCAGATCGG
>CAJYIG010000038.1 GCA_913774725.1 uncultured Curtobacterium sp.
TCGTTGCCGCCGCCGATGCCGGCACCACGGTGACGACCCACGGCGTCGATCTCGTCGATGAAGACGATCGCGGGGGCGTTCTGCTTGGCCTGCTCGAACAGGTCACGGACTCGGCTCGCACCGACACCGACGAACATCTCGACGAAGTCCGAACCGGAGATCGAGTAGAACGGCACGCCGGCCTCGCCCGCGACGGCGCGTGCGAGCAGGGTCTTGCCGGTGCCGGGAGGGCCGTACAGCAGCACGCCCTTCGGGATCTTCGCGCCGACCGCCTGGAACTTCGCGGGCTCCTGCAGGAACTCCTTGATCTCGTGGAGCTCCTCGATCGCCTCGTCCGAACCGGCGACGTCGGCGAAGGAGACCTGCGGGTTCTCCTTGTTGTTCATCTTCGCGCGGGACTTGCCGAACTGCATGACCTTCGAGCCGCCGCCCTGGGCGCTCGAGAGCAGGAACCAGAACAGGGCGCCGATGATGAGGAACGGCAGGATGATGCCGAGGAGCGACAGGAACCAGTTGCCCTGCTGCACGGTGTCGTTGTAGCCGTCGGGCAGGTTCGCGTCGTTGACGGCCTTGATGACCTCTTCGCCGCGCGGCGTGGAGTAGTAGAACTGCTCCTTCGCGTTGCCGTCCTTCAGGGTCAGGTCGACGCGCTGCTCGGTCGAGTTGACGACCACGGACGAGACCTTGCCGTCGGCGAGCTGCTCGAGACCCTTCTGGGTGTCGATCTGCTGCGTGCCGGACTGTGCGATGACGCTCCAGCCGATGAAGATGCCGACCAGCGCGATGAGCACGTAGAGGTACGGGCCGCGGAAGATGCGCTTGAAGTTCATGTGATCCGGGCGCGAGGGCCCGACACCTTTCTCTGCCGGAGTTGCGTGGAGGTCAGCATACGGCGGTGACTCTGTGGCGAGAATGGGTGTCCTCTGCGGGCGAACTCCACCCGTGCCCGGAGGGAGCCGTACGGGCCGCCCGGTGCTCGGACGGCCCGGTGGGCGTCAGGAGTAGACGTGCGGCGCGAGCACGCCGATGCCGCGCAGGTTGCGGTAGCGCTCGTCGAAGTCCAGGCCGTAGCCGACCACGAAGGCGTCGGGGATCTCGAAGCCGGCGTACTTGACGTCGACCTCGACCTTGGCGGCCTCGGGCTTGCGGAGCAGCGCGACGATCTCGACGCTCGCGGCCCCGCGCGACTCGAGGTTCTGCTTGAGCCAGGACAGCGTCAGGCCGGAGTCGATGATGTCCTCGACGATGATGACGTCGCGGCCGTGCAGGTCGGTGTCGAGGTCCTTGAGGATCCGGACCACGCCGGACGACTTCGTGCCGGAGCCGTACGACGAGACCGCCATCCAGTCCATGCGGGCCTGCATCTTGAGGTGCCGCGAGAAGTCCGCCATGACCATGACGGCACCCTTCAGCACGCCGACGAGCAGCGGGTCCTTGCCCGCGTAGTCGCGGTCGACCACCGCGGCGAGTTCGGCGAGCTTCTCGTCGATCTGCTCGGGGGTGAAGAGCACTTCGGACAGGTCTGCCTGGACGTCGGAGAGTTCCACCGCTCCAGGGTAACCGTCAGGACGGGGCGCGGAACGCCAGCCGGTCGCCGTAGCGGACGGCCCGCACACCCGGCAGGTCGATCGGCCCCTGGCCCCGCCAGTCGGTCACGAGTCGGCAGACCTCGAGCGTCTGCGTCCGGGACAGCGTCACGCCGAACTCCCCCTCGACGGCCAGCCGGACGAGTCGCTGGCGGAGGGCCGGCGGGTTCGCCTGCAGTCCCGGCACCGAGAGCGAGATGCCCGCCTCGGAGTGCTCGGCGAGGTCCTCCGCCATCTCCTCGGCGAAGTGGTCGAGGGCTGCGGCGTCCTCGCGGAGCTGCTCGGCGGTGCGGGCGAGCGCCTCGGGCACCCCGGTGCCGAGCTCGCGCTCCAGCGCCGGCATCAGCGTGTTCCGCACCCGCACGCGTGCGTACGCGGGGTCGTCGTTCTGCGGGTCGTCCCACGGCACGAGTCCGGCGGCGACCGTGGCCTGCCGCGTCGCGTGCCGACGGACCCCCAGGAGCGGCCGCCCGTAGGCCGGTCCGGTCGCGCGCCGCGCGAGCGCCGGCATGCCGGACAGCGCGTCCGGCCCGCTGCCGCGCAGCAGGCCGAGCAGCACCGTCTCGGCCTGGTCGTCGAGGGTGTGCCCGAACAGCACCAGGGGCGACCCCGTGTCGGCGGCGACCTGCGCGATCGCGGTGTGCCGTGCCTCCCGGGCGGCGCCCTCCGGCCCCCCGTCGGAGCCGACGTCGACCCGACGGACCGTCACCGGGTCGAGACCGAGCGACGCGGCCGTCCTGGAGGCGCGGCTCGCCACCGCCTCGCTGCCCGCCTGGAGCGCGTGGTCGACCACGACCGCGCCGGCGCGCAGGTCCTGCTTCGGCGCCTCGAACGCGGTGGCCGCGGCGAGCGCGAGCGAGTCCGCTCCGCCGCTCAGCGCGACCGTGACCAGGTCGCCTGGGTGCAGCAGCCCCTCGTCGCGTGCCTGCGACAGCAGCGTGCGGACCGCCAGCCGGGTCGCGGCGACGGCCGGGTCCAACCGGGGACGCGGAGTGTTCACCCGGTAACGTTAGCCGCGCTTTCTTCCCACACATGAGACCAGGAGCGCAACATGGCCGCGTACGACGTCGTCGTCGAGATCCCCAAGGGCAGCCGCAACAAGTACGAGGTCGACCACGAGACCGGTCGCGTGTACCTCGACCGCGTGCTGTTCACCTCGTTCGTCTACCCGACCGACTACGGCTACTTCGAGAACACGCTCGCCGACGACGGTGACCCCGTGGACGCGCTGCTGCTGCTCGAGTACCCGGTCTTCCCGGGCGTCGGCGTCAAGGTCCGTCCGGTCGGCGTCTTCAAGATGAGCGACGAGGCCGGCAACGACGCGAAGGTCCTCGTGGTCCCCGCCAAGGACCCGCGCTGGCAGCACATCCAGGACATCTCGGACGTCGACGAGCAGACCAAGGCCGAGATCGCGCACTTCTTCGAGCGCTACAAGGACCTCGAGCCGAACAAGTGGGTCAAGGCCGAGGGTTGGGGCGACGCCGCCGAGGCCGAGGCGATCGTGCAGGCCGGCCAGGCTGCGTACGTGCCCGCCGGTCACTGACGCTCGCACACACGACGGCGCCCGCGCTCCCCTGGGGGAGTGCGGGCGCCGTCGTTCGTGCGGGTCTGACGTCGTGCGTCGCTGGCCGCTCGTCGCTGGCCGCTCGTCGCTCGTCGTTGGCCGCTCGTCGCTGGCCGCTCGTCGCTCGTCGCTCGTCGCTGGCCGCTCGTTGCTCGTCGCTACAGCGAGCCGCTCGGGCGGGCGACGTAGGGCAGGAGCTGGTTCGGCAGCCAGATGCCGCGCTCGACGACGCCGACGCCGGGGCGTGCTGCCTCGACCATCGTGCCGTAGCTCGTCACGATGCTGTCGTGGTAGGCGCCGGAGACGCTGCCGTTCGACGAGTAGAACAGGATGTCGCCGGGCTGCCGCTGCGACAGCGGGACGAGGCGCCCGATCGACTTGAAGTAGTTGTACTGCCAGACGACGTTGTGGCCACCGGTCGCGATGCCCTGCGAGTTGTACGCCATCATCACCAGGCCGGAGCAGTCCCAGGTGTTCGGGCCCGCGCCGCCGAGCACGTACGCCTTGCCGAGCTGGTTGCGCGCGTAGGCGATCGCACCGGCGGCCTTCGACGGGCTCGAGACCGGCTTGGGAGCCGGTGCGGGTGCAGGGGCCGGAGCGGGGGCGGGCGCAGGGGCCGGTGCCGGGCGCGACGGGGTCGTGCTCGGCTGCGTCGTGCTCGGGCGCGACGGGCTCGTGCTCGGCTGGCTCGTGCTGGGCTGACTGGTACTCGGCTGGCTCGTACTCGGCTGGCTGGTGCTCGGCTGGCTCGTGCTCGGCTGCGAACCGCTCGGCTGCGAACCGCTCGACTGCGTGCCGCTCGGGCGCGAGGGCACCGCGGACGACGAGGGGTCCGCACTGCTGCCGGAGCCGCCCGAAGTCGCCGCGTCACGCGCTGCGAGCTGCTGCTGCGCCCGCTCCGCCTGCTGTGCGTTCCAGTACGCCGTCTCGGTCGCCGTGCTCGTGCCCTTGAGGAACGCGAGCTGCTCGAGCACCTCGGACTGCTGGTCCTGCTGCTCCTGCACCCGCGCCTGCGCCGAGGCCGAGGCGGCGTTGGCCTCGTCGAGCGCCCGCTCGGACTTCGCGGTCGCCGCGGCGAGGGCCTTCGTCGCCGCCGACTGCTGCGCGGCGATCGACTCGACGGTGTTCTGGTCGGTCTGTGCCTGGGCGAGCACCCGCGCCGAGCGCTCGGACAGGTGCGACACCGTGCCCACGCGGTAGAGCAGGTCCTTCGCGTCCGAGGCGTCGACGAGCATCGAGGTCGACAGGTCCCCACCGCCCGTGCGGGAGAGCTCCACGACGAGCCCCGCGACCTGCCCCGCCGACTCGTCCGCCCGCTGCTCGGCACGCTTCGCCTGCGCCGTCAGGTCGTCGAGGGACGCCTGCGCCTCCTGCTGCTGCGACACCGCCATCGCGTAGTCCTGCGCCGCCTGGAGCTCGGAGACCTCCGCGCTGTCCGCGGCGTCCTGCAGCGTCTGCAGCCGGTTGCCCAGCTCGTCCACCGTGGCCTGGGCCTGGGCGGTGTCGGCCTTCGCCTGCCGCACGTCGTCCCAGCTCGGGGCCGACGGGGCTGCCTGGGCGGGACCGGCGACGACGACCGACAGACCGATGCCGAGGACGGCGACGACCGCGGTGCAGCCGGACAGGGTGCGGGAGGAGGGCTTCATGTCTCGCTCAGGGCCTCTCGACGGCGCTGTTGCTCATACCGAGATCCCCCGCGCTGCCATGAAGGGGACCGGGTCGACGGCGGAACCGTTCACCCGGGTCTCGAAGTGGAGGTGGCACCCCGTCGACCAACCGGTGGAGCCGATCTTCGCGATCTGCTGCCCGGCCTCGACGTGCTGCCCGACGGAGACGAGGATGCCGCCGTCGACGATGTGCCCGTAGGCGGTGGAGATGCCGCCGCCGTTGTCCAGCACGACCTCGTTGCCGTAGCCGCCGCCGTTCGCCGCGAACGTCACCGTGCCTGCGTGGGCGGCGTAGATCGGCGCGTAGCAGGCGGGCGCCAGGTCCACGCCGGCGTGCAGCGCCCGGTAGTGCGTGTACGGGTCGACGCGGTAGCCGTAGGGGCTCGTCTGGTACCCGCCGGCGGGACGGACCCAGCCGGAGGAGTTCGGCGCGCCGCCGCCCGTGCCGCCCTGGCTCGTCGCCGCGGCGTTCCGAGCGGCTTCGGCCGCCGCAGCAGCGAGGGCGGCCTGCCGTGCCTTCTCGGCCGCGACGCCCTCGTTGTACTTCGCCTCGACGTCCTGCTCGTTCGTGGTCAGCAGGGCGAGCTGCGCCTCGAGCCGCTCCTTGTTGTCCGCCTGGGCGTCGACCGCGGACTGCGCGCGGTCGGCGGCGTCCTGGGCGGCCTGCATCTTCGCCTGGGCGGCATCGGCGAGGGCCCCGAGGGCCTTCTCCGCCTGCTCGGCACGGTCGGCGAGGCCCTGGGCGACACCGCGGTCCTGCGAGGCCTGCGAGTAGATGCCGTCGGCCTGCTCGGTCAGCTTCGACATCGCGCCGAGCTCGTACAGCAGGTCACCCGAGTCGGACGGGTGCGTGAGGATGTCCGTGGTCACGTCGTTCGCGCTCGCGCGACCGAGCTGCGCGGCGAGCTGGCCTGCCTGCGCCTCGGAGCGCTTCGCGGTGCGGTCCGCCTCGTCCGCCTGCTGCTGCAGCGTCTGCTGCTCGAGGGTCGCGGCGTCGTAGTTCGTCTGCGCCGTCTGGTAGGCCGTGCCCGCCGCCTCGGACTCCCGCTGCGCGGCCGACGCCTGCTCGGTCAGGTCCTGCAGGAGCGCCTGGATCTCCGTGACCTTGGCTTGTTGGGCGTCCTTCGATGCCTTGGCCTGCTCGACGTCCGACCAGCTCGGGTAGCTCGTGGCCGAGGCCGCGGACACCGGGCCGACCGCAGCGAGCGCCCCGGCGGAGAGCACGACGGCCACCGCGGCGGCGAGGACGCGGCGGCGGTGACTGGGGACACGGAGGGAAGCAGGCGACATGATCTCGATCTCGTAACGGTGCGGCGAGGCTCGGACACGCCACACTGTCAACAGACGCAACAGTAACAACACGGGTCACGGCAGGGACACCCCCGAGCGAGGGTCCGGACCGTCCACGATGGTCGCACCGGACGCGGAGCCGGACAGCATCGGCGTGGTGCGACACGCCGGGGATGCACGCTCGGGGGCACTCGATTTGTGCATCACGCAGACCGTCCGTATGCTTGACTTCCGGTAGCGCACGGCGCAGCTTGCGGCCCTATCGTTTAGTGGCCTAGGACACCGCCCTTTCACGGCGGCAGCACGGGTTCGAATCCCGTTGGGGTCACTCCACGTGAGTGAGCAAGCAACCGAGCAACACCACACAACACAACACATGGCCCTGTAGCGCAGTTGGTTAGCGTGCCGCCCTGTCACGGCGGAGGTCGCGGGTTCAAGTCCCGTCAGGGTCGCCACGGCTGGATAGCTCAGTTGGTAGAGCGTTCGACTGAAAATCGAAAGGTCCACGGATCGATGCCGTGTCCAGCCACGGTGAAGAGCCCCTCACGAGAGTGAGGGGCTCTTTTGCGTTCCCGGTGGGTGCACCCGGGCCGGTCGGCATCGAACCAGGACTCCGACATCGAACCAGCGCGTGCGGCTGGTTCGACGTCGGGATCGTGGTTCGACCTCGCTCCGCCCCGCTCAGACCTCGCGGGTCTTCGGGCTGCTGTCGTTCGTCTTCGCCGGGTCACGCTCGACGACGGACCCGAGGGCGTCGTCGATGCGGGACATCAGCTCCGCGGGGATCCGCACCCCGGCAGCGCCGGCATTGTCGCGCACCTGCTCCGGCCGCGAGGCGCCGATGATCGCCGACGCGACGTTCTCGTTCTGCAGCACCCACGCGACCGCGAGCTGCGCCATCGACAGGCCCAGCTCGTCGGCGAGCGGCTTGAGCTCCTGCACCGCGGACAGCACCTCGTCGTTCATGAAGCGCTCGATCATCTTCGCGCCGCCCTTGTCGTCGGTGGCGCGCGAGCCCTCGGGCAGCGGCTGACCGGGCTGGTACTTGCCCGTCAGCACGCCCTGCGCGATCGGCGACCAGACGATCTGCGAGATGCCGAGCTCCTTCGACGCGGGGACGACCTCGCCCTCGATGACCCGCCAGAGCGCCGAGTACTGCGGCTGGTTCGAGATGAGCTGGAACCCGAGGTCCTTCGCGAGTGCGGCGCCGGCACGGAGCTGGTCAGCGGTCCACTCCGAGACGCCCACGTACAGGACCTTGCCCTGCCGCACGACGTCGGCGAACGCCTGCATCGTCTCCTCGAGCGGCGTCTCGTGGTCGTAGCGGTGCGCCTGGTACAGGTCGACGTAGTCGGTCTGCAGCCGCTCGAGCGAGCCGTCGATCGACTCGAGGATGTGCTTCCGGCTCAGCCCGGTGTCGTTGTGCCCCTTCGGACCGGTGGGGCCGAAGACCTTCGTGGCGATCTCGAGCGACTGGCGACGCTCCCCCTTGAGGGCTTCGCCGAGGACGGTCTCGGCGCCGGTGTTCGCGTAGACGTCCGCGGTGTCGAACGTCGAGATACCGACGTCGAGTGCGGCTCGGACGCAGGCGATCGCCGCGTCGTTCTCGACCTGGGAGGCGTGGGTCAGCCAGTTGCCGTACGTGATCTCGGACACCTTGAGGCCCGAGTCGCCGAGGTAGCGGTACTCCATGTGCGTGTCACTCCTGTCGTGGAGCGCTTCGGTGCGCCCCGACCCGCGACGCTACGCGCCCGAGCAGGAAGACCGGCGCAGTCGACCGGTACACTGATGTACCAGTGCTCCGGTGGGCAAGACGAAACCCCGGCGATGTGGCAGGGCCAGGGATCGTTCCGGGGTCTTCGTGAACGATGGTACAGCAGGGGGCGGTGTGAGCAGTCCGGACAGCTCGAACGTTGATCTCGAGAGTGCCCTCTCCGATCTCCTCACACGGGCGCGCCTGTCGTCGTACCTCGAGGTGACACCGTCGCTCTCGGGCGCGCTCGAGCTCTACGAGTGGAACATGCGAGCCGCAGCAAGCATCCTCGAGCTCACTGGGATGGTGGAGATCGTCACCCGGAACGCTCTCGATCGCCAGCTGACGAGATGGGCTGCAGGCCGCGGCGTTCCCGACTGGCCGGATCATGCACCCCTTGACCCACGCGGTCGTCAGGATCTCCGCGCCGCCTCCGATCGCGCGGGTCGGGCTTCGGCACTGCCGTCCCGTGGTCGGGCGCCCGCCGTCGGGAAGTGGAGCAAAGGATGCGCGGGCTCCACGTCGTCCGGAACCGCGCCGCTCACCACGAACCGATCCACCGTCGAGACCTCGAGCGCGACCGCACCGACGCGATCGACCTGCTCGGCTGGGTCGATCCCCTTGCAGCCACCTGGGCAGAGCGGACCAGCTCACTTCGCGGCGTTCTCGAGCCACGACCACGACGATCCACAGAGTGATGTACCACCGGCGCGCTGGCACTGGCGTGTGGTGTACCACTGTTCCATGCCTCGACCGATGACCACGTCGCCCGTCACCCGCACGCCCCGCCGCTCCATCGTCACCACGGGACTCGGCGCCCTCGGGCTCAGTGCCGCCGTCCTGTCCTCGCTCGCCGGTCGCGCAGCGGAGAGCGGGACCGCAGCTGCTCCCTCGTCGTCCCGCGCCGCGACGACCTCCTCGAGCGCGAGCCCGGAGCCGGACACAGCCGCGGCAGCGCGGGCCGTGGTCGCCCTCGTCGCGGAACGACTCGACACCGCACCCGAGGTCGCCGCCGCGAAGTACCACTCCGGGCAGCCGGTCGAGGACGCAGCACGGGAGCGCACGGTCCTCGACACCGCCCGCACCGCCGCCGAGCGGGACCACGTCGACCCGGATTGGGTCGAGGCGGTGTTCGCCGACCAGATCGAGGCGAGCAAGCAGGCGCAGACGGCTCTGCTCGACGAGTGGTCACGGCACCCCGATCGCGCTCCCGCCGAGGCGCCCGACCTGACGACCACGGTCCGTCCGACGCTGGACCGCATCACGTCCGAGCTGGTGTCCGGCCTCGCGCGGCTGCAGGACGTTCGGGACGATCCGTCCTGCACGCGCGACCTCCGCCGGGCGGCCCGGGCGGTCCACGTCTCCGACGCGCCGGTGCAGCAGGCACTCCCGACCGCGATCGAGCACCTCTGCACAGTGGGTCCAGGGCACTGACGCGGATAGACCGTCGCGCGACCCAGCGCCGGAGGGGCAGGATCGCAGGGGCGCGGTGCACAGCGGCACCGCCGGGAGCGAAGGAGCATCCATGTCGGGACCGAGCGTGCTGTTCATCGGCGGCAGCGGCATCATCAGCGCCGCCTGTGTCCGCGAAGCCGTCGAGCAGGGGTTCGACGTGACCGTGCTCAACCGGGGCGAGACGGACAAGCGGCCGATCCCGGGGAGCGTGACGCGCCTCCAGGCCGACGTGTCGGACCGCACCGCGCTGGAAGCCGCGATCGGCGACCAGCGGTGGGACGTCGTCATCGACTTCGTGGCCTTCACGCCCGACCAGGTGCAGCGTGACGTCGAGGTGTTCACCGGGCGGACCTGGCAGTACGTGTTCATCTCGTCGGCCTCGGCGTACCAGACGCCCGCGACCCATCTGCCGATCACCGAGTCGACCCCGCTGAAGAACCCGTTCTGGCAGTACTCGCGGGACAAGATCGCGTGCGAGGACCTGCTGACGAAGGCGTACCGCGAGGACGACTTCCCGATGACGATCATCCGCCCGTCGCACACGTACGACGAGACGCTCGTGCCCTTCTCGGGCGGGTGGACGGTGCTCGGGCGCATGCGTGCGGGCAAGCCGGTCGTGGTGTGCGGGGACGGCAGCTCGCTGTGGACGATCACGCACGCGCGGGACTTCGCGGTCGGCTTCGTGGGGCTGCTCGACCGTGCCGAGGCGATCGGCGAGGCCTTCCACATCACCGGCGACGAGGCGCCGACGTGGGACCGGATCGCGCACGAGCTCGCGGCGGCTGCGGGGGTCGAGGACCTGCAGATCGTGCACGTGCCGTCGGACGCGATCGACGCGCTCGACGCCGACTGGGGCGCGAGCCTGCTCGGGGACAAGGCGAACACCTCGGTCTTCGACAACACGAAGGTGCAGACGCTCGTGCCGGAGTTCGCGCAGACGACGTCCATCCGGCAGGGGGCGCGGGAGATCGTCGCGTGGTTCGACGCCGACCCGTCGCGCCAGGTGACGGACGAGCGGCTCGACGGCCTGATGGACCAGCTCGTGGAGCGCTGGCAGGTGCGCTGACGCGCAGCGTCCCCGCCGGAACCAGGTTCCGGACATGACACCGCGCGGTGCCGCAGTGCTGTGTCCGGAACCTGGTTCCGCGCTGGCGGTGCGACGGACGGGAGGCGCGGCGCCAGCCGGCACCGCGCCTCCCGTCCGCCAGGTGGTCGCGTCTAGCGCGCGGCCAGCACCTCGCCGAGGGTCCCGATCGCCAGACGCACCTCGTCGTCGGTGACGACGAGCGGCGGCGCGAAGCGGATCGTCGACCCGTGCGTGTCCTTCACGAGCACGCCCCGGTCGGCCAGGTCGTGCGCGATCTCCTTGCCGGTGCCGAGCGCGGGGTCGATGTCGATCCCTGCCCAGAGCCCGGCGACGCGGTGCGACACGACCCCGTGCCCGACGAGCTCGTCGAGCAGCCCGCGCAGGAGTGGTTCCCCATCGAGCGCCCGCTGCTGGAAGGTGCCCTCGCCGAGCATCGCGACGACCTCGGACCCGACGGCGGCCGCGAGCGGGTTCCCGCCGAACGTGGAGCCGTGCTCGCCCGGACGCAGGACACCGAGCACCTCGCGCGAGCCGACGACGGCCGACACCGGGACGATGCCGCCGCCCAGGGCCTTGCCGAGCGTGACCAGGTCAGGGCGGACGCCGACCCGCTGCACCGCGAGGGTGTGCCCGGTGCGCCCGAGCCCGGACTGGATCTCGTCGGCGACGAACAGCGCGCCGAACTCGTCGCAGACGGCGCGGACCTGCGGCAGGTAGTCGGCGGGCGGGATGACCACGCCGCCCTCGCCCTGGATCGGCTCGAGCAGCACGGCGACGACGGTCTCGTCCATCGCTTCCCTGAGCGCACGAGCGTCGCCGTACGGCACCGTGCGGAAGCCGGGCGTGTACGGCCCGAAGTCCTGACGGGCCGAGGGGTCGTCGGAGAACGACACGATCGTCGTGGTGCGGCCGTGGAAGTTCCCGGACGCCACGACGATGGTGGCCTGCCCGGCCGGGACACCCTTGACGCGGTAGCCCCATGCACGGGCCACCTTGATCGCGGACTCGACGGCCTCGGCCCCGGTGTTCATCGGGAGCACGAGCTCGGTGCCGGTGAGTTCGGCGAGCGCCGACGCGAACGGGCCGAGCCGGTCGTTCACGAACGCGCGGCTCGTCAGGGTCACCCGGTCGAGCTGCGCCCGGGCGGCGTCGAGCAGCCGGGGGTTGCCGTGGCCGAAGTTCACCGCGGAGTACGCGGCGAGCCCGTCCAGGTAGCGCTTGCCGTCGACGTCGGTCACCCACGCGCCGTCGCCGGACGCGATGACGACCGGCAGCGGGCTGTAGTTGTGGGCGAGGGAACGGTCCTCGACGGCGAGGGCAGCGGCGGTGGCACTGCCGTGTGCGGCGGACGCGGCGTCGCCGAACGCGCCGGTACCCGTCTGGGTACCGGCTCCGGTCGTGGTGCTCACGGCTACCGCGCGACCGAGGTGCCGGTGCCGACGGGGTGCAGGTCGAGCGTGCAGCACTTCACGCCGCCGCCGCCGAGCAGCAGCTCGGACAGGTCGACGCCGATCGGGTTGTAGCCCTTCTCCCTGAGCTGCGTGGCGAACGTGGTGGCCCGCGAGGCGATCACGACGTTGTAGCCGTCGGAGTACGAGTTGAGGCCGAGGATCGCGGCGTCCTCCTCGGTCGCGATGATCGCGTCGGGGAAGCGCTCGCGCAGGATCGTGAGGGAGGCCTCGTCGAAGGCGCTCTCGAGGTAGGCGATGTTCGAGGTGCCGTCCACCGCGGGCTCCGGGTCGAGCACGGCGATCGCGGTGTCGAGGTGGTAGAAGTTCGGGTTGATC
>CAJYIG010000039.1 GCA_913774725.1 uncultured Curtobacterium sp.
CTGTCAGCACCCGCCGGACGTCGCCGACCGCCACGGTGTGCGTCTCGCTCACCGCGGTGAGGCGGGTGCGCAGGCCGAGACGACGCGCGACGAGCAGGCCGAGCAGTGTCGCGAGCGACATCACGCCGAATCCGCCGATCTGGATCAGGGCGAGGATGACGATCTGACCGAACGGCGACCAGAACGTGGGGGTGTCTACGACGACGTGACCGGTGACGCAGAGGGCGCTCGTCGCGGTGAAGAGGGCCTCGATGAACGTCGCGGATCTGCCGTGGACGGCGATGGGAAGGCTCAGGAGGAACGTCCCCAGGGCGAGGGCCCCGCCGAAGGCGAGGGCGATGGCCCGGCCCGGGGTGAGCAGGGGCGGCCGGGTGCGGCTCCACGCCGGTGCACCGGCAGGGAGAGCCGGTCCTCGACGCGCAGTCACGTCGTTACGATCTCACACCTGGCGGCCGTGGCCGTGAAGCTCGCGTCACCTGAATGGGCGAACTCTCATCGCGCGCCGGGGTCGAGCAGGTACCCCAGTGCGACAAGAGCCCAGAACGATGCCGGACCCGATGCTCATGGTCGCCTCATCCCGTCCTCCCGACCTGTCTTCAGAGTGGACGAGCCCCGATCCTGTCGCCGGGACGGGGCGCTGCACAGGTGTGCATTTCGCCGGGTGGTGGCAATTGCCACCGTAGATTGGCGGTCGCGCAGCGGGAATGAGCCCGCTGCCCAGGACGGATCCGATGGCGGGTCCGCGTGTGAAGGAGCACTCCTCGATGAGGCGACAAACTTTCCGGCGTAACGGCTTTTGGCTGGCCATCTCTTTGGTTCTGATGCTGGTGTCCAGCATCGGTGCCTCGCTCGTGCAGACCGTCGGCGGCAGCGTCGCTGTCGAGGACATGCGCTGGGAGGCCGCATCGGGTCGCGAGATGAGCGCCCTGTTGTTCAAGCCGGCTGCCGTCTCGGCCGAGGATCCGCGCCCGGCGATTGTGGTCAGCCACGGCTGGTGGAACAACCGTGAGATGCAGGACGCCAACTACGTCGAACTCGCGCGGCGCGGCTACGTCGTGCTGTCGATCGACATGTACGGCCACGGCAACTCCGATCCGCTTCCCGCCGGCCAGGAGGCCGTCGGTGGAACCGGCATGTACGACGCCGTGAAGCTCATCGCGGACCTGCCTTACGTCGATCCGAGCCGGATCGGCGTGACCGGCCACTCGAACGGCGCGCGTGCGGCGAACTTCTCGGTCGCCCTCGACAACGAGGCCGAGACGCCCCTCATCGCCTCGGTTCTGCTCGTCGACAATGACCCCGTCTACGTCGACGACGCGGGCGCGTTCACGAACATCTACGGCAGCCGCGACACGGGTCTCATCCAGGCGCAGTACGACGAGTTCTTCTTCCGCAGCTACGACGCCGAAGGCAACGCGCTGACCCCGCCGCGCGAGTACCTCTCGACCCCCAACGCGCAGTCGTTCCTGCATTTCGGGCAGGACCCGGCCGAGGCGACAGATGTGCGCGAGGCCGGTCAGGTCTACACCCAGGACGTCGACGGTGCCGAAGCGATGCGCGTCGTCTGGTCGCTGCCGCAGACGCACCCGTGGTCGACGATCTCGAGCACGGCCGTGGGTCACCTGGTCGACTTCTTCGACGAGTCCCTCGGCGCACCGAACCCGCTGCCGGCGGGCGACCAGAACTGGCAGCTCAAGGAAGTCCTGACGACGTTCGGTCTGATCGGGTTCGGGATCTTCCTCGTCGCCTTCACGCGCGCCCTGCTCGCGACCCGGGCCTTCGCGGGACTGCGCGTCTCCGAGCCGATCGCGGCAGTGGCGACCACGCGCCGCGGGCTGGTCTGGTTCTGGGGCGGGCTCGTCGTGACGGCCGTCTTCTCGATCGTCAGCTACGTGCTGCTCAGCCAGGCCGAGTGGGCCGGCGCGATCGCATTCGGCTCGGTGAACCTCATCGCGCCCGGTGTGCCGTGGTTCATCGGCATCTGGGCTGCGATCAACGGTGTCGCCGGTCTCGTCATCATGGTCGTCTCGTACCTGTTGTTCGGGCGCCGCAGTGGTCAGGATCTGCGGGCCGTCGGCGTCCTCCCGGGATGGCGGCGCTTCGGTCTCGGAGTGGCGCTCGCGCTGACGACGACCGTTGCGGCCTTCGGCATCGTGTTCGTGCTGGACTACTTCTTCAAGACCGACTTCCGGTTCTGGGTGCTCGCCGTCAAGGCGTTCAACCCCGAGATGATCGGATACGCGCTGATCGTTCTGCCGCTGTTCCTCGTCTACTTCGTCGCGAACTCGGTGGCGATCAACTCGTTCAACCGCTTCACGCTGCGAGGACACGAATGGGTGAACACCGCTGTGCTGGCGCTGTTCAACTCGCTCGGTCCGATCGTGCTGGTCGTTGCGCAGTACACGACGTTCTTCATCACTGGTGAGACGATCGATGGCTTCGGCGGCATCTTCAGCATCTGGCTGTTCCCGGTGGTGGTCATCCTCGCCGTCGCTGCGGTCGTCAGCCGCAAGATCTACCGGGAGACGAACAACCCGTACATCGCCGGGTTCCTCAATGCCGCGGTCGTCACGGTCATCAGTGTCACGAACTCGCTCGTGATCACGTACTGACCGTAGTG
>CAJYIG010000040.1 GCA_913774725.1 uncultured Curtobacterium sp.
AACTGACGTGACCGACGGGGGCGACCCGCACGGTCGGCAGCAGGACCGCGGGTACTACGGTGCGGGCTGGTCGCAGCCCGCACCGCCCGCGGCGGGGCAGCCCGGTGGGCAGGTGTGGTCCGGCCAGCAGCCGCAGTTCGGGCAGCAGCCGTACGGCCAGCAGCCGCAGCCGTACGGCCAGCCGCAGCAGCCCTCCGGCGACCAGGGGCGGCTCCGCGCACGTGCCTCACGGACGCCGGACCCGCGTCGGGCGTTCGCGCCGGGAACGTCGGTGACCAACACCACCGGTGCCCTGATCGCCGTCGTGTCGATCGTGCTCGTCGAGGTGGTCTCCGGCGTCCTCGGGCTGCTCGGGACGTCCCTCGTGGTGCACCCCTTCGCGACGTACGGAACGGGCGCGAGCCTGCTCGGCAGCTTCGTGTCCGGCGTGTTCGCTGCGCCGTTCCCGTTCTACGCGGGGGCGTTCCTGGCCCTGGCGTTCCTCACGCCGATCGCACGACGCAGCCCTCTGCCGACGGTGCTCCTGCGTGCCCTGCTCGCCGGTGCCGCGGGAACGGTCGCCCTGGCGCTCGTCGGGGTCTTCACGGGGTCCTACGCGGCGGTCAGCACCGGATCGGGGGCACGACTCGTGATCGACGTGCTCACCGGGCCCCTGCAGAACGGGATCCCGTTCACCCTCATGCTCCTCGCGACCTCGACGGCTGCGTGGCTGTGGCTCGGGCGTCCGCGTGGCGGGCGCGCGGCGCAGGGAAGCGCCGGACGGCCTGGGACGGTCCGTCCCGCTGATGCGGTCCCGCCGTCGACGGTGCAGCCCGCTCCGCAGCCGTACGGTGCGCAGCAGCAGCAGCAGCAGCAGCAGTACGGCCAGCAGCAGCCGTACGGCCAGCCGTTCGGCGCGCGTCCGGTGGCCGGCGAGCAGCCCGCGCAGCGCCCCGACGACCGGTGGACGCCGCCGACGCGCTGACGTCGCGGTGGCCGGTGCGCCGCCCCGATCCCTCCCGTCCGGTCGACCAGTGACCGCCGACCAGTGACCGGCGGTCTCGTGGTCCGAGCGGCCTCGTGGTCAGAGCGGCCGCGGTACAGCGGCGAGCACGTCGCTCCACGGATCTCCGTGGCGCGGCGTGCTCGCCGTCCCGCGGACGGCGCACGGGCGCTCCTGCCCGCCGACCGGGCGGCCCGCCAGCCCGCCTGCCGGGCGGCCCGGCAGGTGCGCGGCGCGGCAGCTGCGCAGCCCGCCGGGCGGAACGCGCTGAGCGTGCCGAGCACGCCTGACGGACTCGGCTGGTCCGGTCGGCCGTGTGCCGGCGCAACGCGTCGTGGTGGCGGTGGGCGCGCCTCCCGGCCGGCAACGCACCGGAGGTGCGGGGCGTGGCGGCGGTGGGTCGCGCCTCCCGGACGGCCGTCGACGGTCACCCGCACGCGGTCTGCCAGCCGCCCACGGTGAGCGCCGCAGCGCACGCGGTGCGGGCACCCCGGCCGCGCGACCCGCGACCCGAGCGAGCGTCAGTGCGCGCGCCGACCCGTCCCGCGCTTGTCGCGCTGCGGCACCCGCAGGCCGCTGGCGATGAGCCGGAGCACCAGCTCGCGGCCGGTGACCGCCGTCGCGCCCGCGGCGACGAGGTCGTCGTAGCGGGAGCGTGGCACGTCGTAGTGGTCGTGGTCGAACGCGCGGCGGGGGATGCCGGCCCGTTCGGCGAACGCGTGGAGCTCGTCGTAGGATGCATCACTGACGAGGTGCGACCAGACGGTGTCGTGGGCGGGCCACGTCGGCGGGTCGATCAACACGGTCACGCGTGCCATCGTACGTGTGTCGCCGTTTGACCGGACCCGTGGGCATCGAGTAAACTCGATCCCTGGTGTCAGCGGGCCGTTCTGCCTGCGTCGCCGATCGGGCCCGGCCTACCGGGAGCCGCTCGTGCAGAAGTGGGCACCCGAGACTTCCCTCAAGCAGAGTACGTAAGGAATTCCACGTGGTTTACGCAGTAGTGCGCGCCGGCGGCCGTCAGGAGAAGGTCGAGGTCGGCACGATCCTCACGATCGACCGTGCCAAGGCCGACGACAAGGGCAACATCGACCTCGCCCCGGTGCTCCTCGTGGACGGTGACACGATCACCTCTGCGGCTTCCGAGCTCGCGAACGTGACCGTCACCGCCCAGGTGCTCGAGGACCTCCGCGGCCCCAAGGTCGTCATCCAGAAGTTCAAGAACAAGACCGGGTACAAGAAGCGCCAGGGCTTCCGCGCTGAGCTCACCCGCGTCAAGATCACCTCGATCGCGTAAGGCGGGAGTAGAAGATGGCACACAAGAAGGGTGCGAGCTCCACTCGCAACGGTCGTGACTCGAACGCACAGCGCCTCGGCGTGAAGCGCTTCGGTGGACAGGTCGTCAACGCCGGCGAGATCATCCTGCGCCAGCGCGGCACCCACTTCCACCCGGGCGCCAACGTCGGCCGTGGTGGCGACGACACGCTGTTCGCCCTCTCGGCCGGTTCGGTCGAGTTCGGCACCAAGGGCGGCCGCAAGGTCGTCAACATCGTCAACGCGTAACACCAGCGACGACAGACTCTGCGGGAGGGGCGGGCCACGTGCCCGCCCCTCCCGTTCTTTCGTGCACGACCTCGTGCGTCGCGGCACTGTCCGTGCGCCCGAGTCAGAACCAGGAGTGGAACCATGGCGACCTTCGTCGACCGCGTGACCCTGCACCTCACCGCGGGGAACGGCGGCAACGGCTGCGTGTCGGTCCGCCGTGAGAAGTTCAAGCCCCTCGCCGGCCCCGACGGCGGCAACGGTGGCGACGGGGGCGACATCGTCCTGGTCGCCGACCCGCAGGTGACGACCCTGCTCGGGTACCACCGATCGCCCCACCGCTCGTCGCGCAACGGCCAGCCCGGCATGGGCGACATGCGCAGCGGTGTGAGCGGCGAGACGCTCGAACTGCCCGTCCCGATCGGAACCGTGGTGCACGACGAGGACGGCGAGGTCCTGGCGGACATGACCGAGCCCGGCATGCGGGTCGTCGTCGCGCCAGGTGGCCAGGGCGGTCTCGGCAACGCGGCCCTCGCGACCACGAAGCGCAAGGCCCCCGGCTTCGCGCTCCTCGGCACCCCGGGCTGGGCCGGCGACGTCAGCCTCGAGCTGAAGACGATCGCCGACGTCGCCCTGGTCGGGTTCCCGAGCGCCGGCAAGTCCTCGCTCATCGCCGCGATCTCCGCCGCGAAGCCGAAGATCGCGGACTACCCGTTCACCACCCTGACGCCGAACCTCGGCGTCGTCGAGTCGGGCGAGGTGCGCTTCACCGTCGCCGACGTGCCCGGTCTGATCGAGGGCGCGTCGGAGGGCAAGGGCCTCGGCCTCGAGTTCCTCCGCCACGTCGAGCGCTGCGAGGCCCTCCTGCACGTCATCGACTGCGCGACGCTCGACCCGGGTCGCGACCCGATCAGTGACCTCGACGTCATCCTCGGCGAGCTCGAGCGCTACCCGGTGCCCGAGGGGCAGACGCCCCTG
>CAJYIG010000041.1 GCA_913774725.1 uncultured Curtobacterium sp.
CAGACCTTCAAGACCGACGCCGTCAAGGCCGGCCTGCTGGTCGGTACCGCGACCATCACCGCCCAGATCAAGTAAGCACTGGTCAAGTAAGCCCCCGCGGGCACGACCCGCACCAGCACCACCACGAGAAGGCGCCGCCCCCGACCACGGGGACGGCGCCTTCCGCGTACCCGGGTGAACGATCCGGCCCGCTGTCTCGTCGTCAGGGCCTGGGACTCCGCACACGCACGAAGGTCATCATCGGCATCGCCACCGGCGTCGTCGTCATCGGCGCCGCAGCAGTCATCGCCGGCCCGGTCATCTACGCGAACACGGTCAACGGCCAGGCCGCCGCAGCCCCCTCGCTGAGCGCCGGGCCGTCGGGCTCCGGCGGCACGCTCGACGCAGCCCAGGCCGACGGCACCTGGACGAGCACGAGCAGCTCGTACGCCGGGTACCGCGTGCACGAGGTCCTGCAGGGCAATGATGTGAACGTGGTCGGACGGACGAAGGACGTGCAGGGCACCGCGACGGTCGACGGCGGTTCCCTGACGAAGGCGTCGGTCACCGTGCAGGTCGCGTCGATCACGACCCCCGAGTCCCGTCGGGACGAGTACTTCCGGACCCAGGCCCTGCAGACCGACCGGTACCCGACGGCGACGTTCGCGCTCACCGAGCCCGTCGACGTCTCGGGCGCCCTCGACGGCAGCACCGAGGACGTCACGCTCACGGGCACGATGGACCTGCACGGCGTCGAGGAGCCCGTCACGGCCGACGCGCAGGTCGCCGTGACGAAGGACGGTGGGGTCCAGGTCGTCGGCTCCGTCCCGATCACCTTCGCCGACTACGGGGTCGAGGCCCCGTCGCTCGGCTTCGTCACCGTGGACGGGAAGGGCTCCGTCGAGTTCTCCCTCGACCTGGCGAAGTGACCGTGACGAGCCGTTCCGCCGACGAGCTGCTGGCGACGCTGTACCGCGAGCACGGTGACGCGCTCACGCGCTACGTCCGGCACCTGACGCGGGACGGCTCGACCGTCGACGACGTCGTGCAGGAGACCATGGTGCGCGCGTGGCAGCGTCCGTCCGTGCTCGAGCGAGCACCCGACAGCGCCCGCGCCTGGCTCTTCACCGTCGCCCGCAACCTGGTGGTCGACGACGCCCGGTCGGCACGCAACCGACGGGAGCAGGGTTCCGAGCACCCGGTCGACCGCGCCGAGGCCGACCGCACGGACGCGGTCCTCGACCGCATCGTCGTCGCGGACGCGCTCGCCTCACTCAGCCCGGACCACCGGCGTGTGGTGGTGGACGCCTACTGGCTCGGTCACACCGTGCCGGAGATCGCGCGACGACACGACATTCCCGAGGGCACCGCGAAGTCGCGGTTGCACTACGGGCTGCGAGCACTCCGGCTCGCACTGCAGGAACGAGGAGTGACCCGATGAGCGTGGACCCGACCGCGCACGACCACTACGCCGAGTGGGACGCCGCGTACGTCCTCGGCTCGCTGCCGCCCGACGAACGGCTCGAGTACGAGCGACACCTGGAGACGTGTGCTCGCTGCACGGCGGCCGTCGCCGAGCTCGTCGGTCTGCCCGGCCTGTTGGCGAAGCTCCCGGCCGACCAGGCGGTCGAGATCGCGGAACCGGACGGGAGGCCCGACACCCGTCCCGAGGGCACCCTCGCCGCCGTCGCGCACCGCGTCCGCCACCGTCGGCGCCGTCGGCGGGTCTGGGTCGCCGCGACCGCGGGGCTGGCGGTCGTCGCCGCCGTGCTCGGCGGGCTGGCCGTCGGTACCGCCGCCGACCGCGGCGGAACGGTGCAGGCCGGCGGTGCGCCGTCGGCCTCCGTCCCGACGAGCGCGGGTGACCGCTACACGTTGACGGGATCGCAGGGGCTCGACGTCGACCTGGCGGTGAGCGGCGAGCAGTGGGGCACGCGCTTCGACTGGGGCTGCTCGTACGGCGGGAAGGACTGGTCGTCGGACGGCTCGGTGATGTACGACCTGGTGGTGGTCCGGAAGGACGGCTCCGTGCAGACCGTGGCGTCGTGGTCGGCCTCCGGCGCGGAGGCCCGCGGGCTGTCCGCGTCGACCGACGTCCGGCGCGACGACATCGCCGCGGTGCAGGTCCGGCTGCGCGGAGCGGGTGGTCCGCTCGCGAGCACCGACCTGTCCGGACGCACGGGATGATGGCGGGGTGAACCGCGCCGCACCCGTCCTCGACGACGTCGTCCGCCAGGTGGAGCGGACGGGCTTCCGTGCCCACGGCCTGCACGTCCTGGTCGGGGGTGACACCGCCGAGCACCACTGGTCCGCCGACGTCCGCCGTGACGTGCACTCGGTCGCCAAGGGCGTGGTCGTCCTGGCCGTCGGGATCGCCGAGGACGACGGGGTGCTCACCCTCGACGAGCCCGTCGGTGCGCTGCTGCCCGACGTCGTGCTCGGCCCGGGTGGGCAGGACGTCACGCTCCGGCACCTGCTGACGATGACGAGCGGCGTCGACATGCCGTGGTCGCCGACCGAGACCACCGACTGGCCGGACCTCGCGCGGGAGTTCCTCGGACGGCCGACCGCCGGGCGGTCCTTCCAGTACGCGAACGGGAGCACCTACACGGCGGCTCGGGCGCTGGCCGCCCGGGTCGGTGACGTCGGTGCCTTCGTGCAGGAACGCCTCCTCACCCCGCTCGGCATCGACGACGTCCGGTGGGACCGCTGCCCGCTCGGCCACGTCGTCGCCGGCGCCGGGCTGTGGCTCCGGACCGCCGAGGTCGCACGGATCGGGCGGCTGCTGCGGGACCGCGGCGTGGCGGACGGCCGACAGCTCGTGCCCGCGGCGATCGTCGACGCGATGCACACCGACTGGGTCGTGGCTGGGTCGTCGCCGTCGTACGACCGGTACGCCCTGGCCGGGTGGGGCGGCCCCGGACGGACGTGGCGACTGCACGGGGCGTACGGGCAGCTCGTGCTCCTGGACCCGGTCGCCGACGCCGTCGTGACCCTCACCGCTGACGACCACGAACGTGCCGACGCGACAGCCGCGGCCGTCGCGGACGTCCTCGCGGCGGTCCGCTGAACCGACTCGGTTCAGTCCAGTGGGTCGACCGGGCCGAGCGCGTCGAGGACGCGGTGCGAGACGGACCGCAGGGTGTCCGCATCGGTCGCCACGGGCCTCCAGAACAGCTCCTCGAGGGCCGCGGTGTGCGCGCGGATGCCGGCGAGCACCGCGCGACGACCCTCGCTCGTCATCGTCACCCAGCTGCCGCGGCCGTCGGTCGGGCAGTCCGCCCGCGCGACCAGCCCGCGGGCGACCATCCTGGTGACCTGGTGGCTCACCCGCGACTTCTCCCACCCGATGCCGGCTGCAACGTCGCGGACCCGCAGCCGGTGGTCGGGGTCCCGCTGCAGACCGATCAGGATCTCGAACTCGGGGATCGAGATGCCCGCGCCCTCCTGCACGGCGTGGTCGAGCGCTCGGTCGAGCCGACGCCAGACGTCGTGGAACGCGTCCCAGGTCGCCCAGTCGTGCCCCTCGCCGCCCTGCTCCGCCATGACGGCCAGCGTATCCAGCGGCGGTGTCACGGGCACGAGGATCATCCGTTCGGCTGACTCCTGGGCGGCACTCGGCGCGCTCAGAGGTCACGTCGGACGCCCGGCATACGATCACTCCATGCCGACCCCGCACCTCCGAGACTGCACCGACGACGTGGTCACGCTGGCACAGGGGTGGATCGAGGCAGCGCGCGGGATGAAGCCGGAGCCCGCGGCCGCGCGTCTGGCGGAGCTGCTGACGGACGAGCGCGGTGCCGAGTTCGCCCGCACGTTCGTGGACGTCGTCGTCCGGCCGGAGGACCCGAAGGTCGTCGCCCGGAACCTCGAGCGCGCGAGCCGGGCGGTCCCGGACGACCTCGCCTGGTACCTCCGCGGCGCGGTGACGGTCGGCGGCGGCTTCGCGACCATGGCGCCGTGGGCGGTCGTCCCCTCGGCGCGGAAGGTGCTCCGGCGGCTCGCGGGACACCTCGTCGTCGACGCCACGCCGGCCCGGACCCCGGCAGCGCTCGCGAAGGTCGGGGGTCCGGACACCCGGGTCGACGTCGCCCTGCTCGGCCCCGCCGTCCTCGGACCCGCCGGCCGTGACCGGCGTCTGGCGGCGATCGACGAGCTCCTGCACCAGGACGTCGCCGCCGTCACGATCGACCTCGACACCGTGCTGCCACCGATGTCCCCGTGGGACCTCGACGCCGCCGTCACCGACGCGGTCGAGCACCTCGCACCGCTCCTGCGCACCGCGGCGAGCCGACCGACCCCGCCCGTGGTCACCCTGCAGTCCGGCCGGGCGCAGGACGTCGAGCGCACCGTCGCGGTGCTGCTGGCGCTGCTCGGCCAGGACGGCACCGCCGGGACCACCCTCGGGGTGACCCTGCCCGCCGAGCTGCCCGAGTCGCTCGACCTGCTCGACCGGGTGACGACGGCGGCCCGCGAGCGACGAGCGACCGGCGGAGCGCCCGTGCGGGTCCGGTTCACCAAGGGCACGCTGCTCGCCGCCGAGCGGGTCGACGCCGTGCTCGGGAGCCGACCGCTCGCCGTGACCGCTGACACCCGCACGACGGACACCGCGTTCCTGCGCCTGCTCGACACGGCGATCGATCCCGAGCGCACGGACGCCGTGCACGTCGGCGTCGCCACCCACGACCCGTTCGCCCTCGCGACCGCGCACGTGCTCGCCGAGCGGCGTGGCGTGCTCGACGCCGTCGAACCCGAGGTGCTCCTCGGCACCACCCGGTACGCCGACGTCCTGCGCACCGCGTTCGGCCGCGTCGTCCTCGGCGTCCCGCTCGTGCGACCCGACGCGTTCGACGCCGCCGTCCCGTACCTCGCCCGCCGCCTGCGCGAGGTCGCGGACAACCGGTCCGTGGCGACCGGCCCGGCCGCGGTGGGCACGACCGGCCCGGCGGGTGACACCGCCGACGACGAGCGGGCCACCGCCGAGCACGTCGACGCCGTGGCCGCCCTCGTCCGACCCGCGCCGCCCACCCGACGCACCCAGGACCGCCGCCGGCCGCCGGGTGACCCGGTGCTGCGGTCGGCCGCCGAGAACACCCCCGACACCGATCCCTCGACACCGGGCAACCGCGCCTGGGCCGCCGAGCTGCTCGCTCGGGTCCCGGAGTCGCAGCGTGGCGTCCGGACGATCCGCGCCGCCCGCATCACCGACCGAGGGCGACTCGAGCGGCTGGTCGCCCGCACCGCCCAGGCGGGCGTCAACTGGGGGCGGCAGGACCCGGAGGACCGCGCCGAGCTGTTCGACCTGATCGGCCACGCGCTCGAGACGCGCCGGGGTGCCCTGGTCGAGACGATGATCGCCGAGGTCGGCCTCACCCTGACCGAGGCCGACGGCGAGGTCAGCCGGGCCGTCGACGCGGCGATGCACGCGGCCGACCGGACGCGGCACCTGGAGGACATCAACGGCGCCGTCCCGGTGCCACCGCGGCTGACGGTCGTCGTGCCGTCGTGGAACGCGCCGCTCCTCGACGCCGCCGACGGCGTGCTCACGGCGCTCGCCGCGGGCAGCGGGGTCGTGCTCCAGCCGGCCACCGCCGCCCGACGGACCGGTGCCGTGTTCGCCGACGTGCTCTGGGACGCCGGAGTGCCGCACTCCCTGCTCCAGCTCGTCGACCTCGACGGCAGCGACCTGTCGCGGGACCTCGTGGCGCACCCGGCCGTCGACCGCGTGGTGCTGACCGGCACGCCCGAGACCGCCCGCTCCTACCGGTGGTGGCGCGCGGACCTGCCCCTCGTGGCGGAGACCTCCGGGGTGGTCACGGCGGTCGTGACGCCCGCTGCCGACCTCGACCAGGCGGTGCGCGACGTCGTCGCATCGGCGTTCGACCGCGCCGGACAGGCGTCGTCGGCGGTGTCGCTGCTCGTGCTCGTCGGCTCCGTGGGGGAGAGCCAGCGCTTCCGTGCGCAGCTCGCCGATGCCGTCCGCGGTCTCCGCACCGCGTGGCCGACGGACGCCGCCGCGCAGGTCGGGCCGCTCGTCGCCGAGCCGGCCGGTGCCGTGCGCACCGCGCTCACCGAGCTGCGCCCGGGGGAGTCCTGGCTCGTCGAACCGGTCGCGCTCGACGACACCGGGCGGCTCTGGTCACCCGGTGTCCGCGAGGGCGTCCGCGCCTCAGCCGACCTGTCGCGGTCCGCGGTGCCGGCACCCGTGCTCGACGTCGTCCGCGTGGAGACCCTCGACGAGGCGATCGCGCTGCAGCACTCCGTCGACGGCGGCTCCGTCGCGGCGCTCCACACGCTCGACCCCGACGAGGTCGCGACCTGGTCCGACCGGACCCGCGCGGGCGTGCTCGTGGTCGACCGGCCGACGACCGGCGCACGACCGGGACGCCAGCCCGTCGGCGGGTGGCGGGGGACCGCGGTCGGACCGACGGTGCACCGCGGCGGCCCGCTGTCCGTGATCGGCGCGGACCGGTGGGACCCGACCCGGCGTCAGCCGCACCGGAGCATCCAGCTGCAGGGGCTCGGCAACCGGGTCACCGCCGTCATCGAGGCGGCGCGTGCCGGGCTGTCCTTCGAAGAGTTCGACCGCGTGCGCGCCGGAGCCGAGAGCGACGCCGCGGCCCGGGCGTCGCTGTACGGCCGGTCGCGGGACACCGCCGACCTGGTCCTCGAGCGGAACGTCATCCGCTTCCGCCCGCAGTCGGTCGTGGTCCGGCAGTCCTCGGGGGTCGGGGCCGGGGAGCTCGTCCGCGTGCTCGTCGCCGCGACGGCCGCCCGCGCGCACGTGCTCCTCAGCACCGCCCGCCCACTGCCCGCCGAACTCCTGCCGTTGTTCTCGCGGGCACGGTCGCCCCTCGACGTCGTCGACCAGGTCGTGGAGGACGACGCCACGTTCCTGGGCCGTGCCGCCGCGGGCACCCTGCTGCAGGACGGGTGGTCGGACGGGACGGAGCCCGACCTCGACCCGATCGACCTGGTCCTCGCGCAGGGGGCCGAGCCGCGCCGCAACGTGGCCTTCGGCGGACCGGGGTCACGCGTGCGGCTGCTCGGCAGTGACGCCCGTGCCCTCGAGGAGGCCCTGGGCGCCGGCACCGAGACGACCATCCACGACGACCCCGCCGTGGAGTCCGGCATCGTCGAGATGCTGCACTTCCTGCGGGAGCAGACGGTCTCGGTCACGGCGCACCGACACGGGGACGTCTCGCGGGCGTTCAGCCGGCTGCGGCTCTGACGGACCTGGCCGGTCACGCTCGAGCGGCTCGCCTGCACGCTGGCTGACCGTCCTCGGCTCCGTGGACCACGCTCCGGCGTAGCGTCCGGTGCATGAACGCACGATCGAACGACGACGAGGTCCAGACCGCCCCCGTGATGGACGGCGCCACCGAGGCCACCAACGAGGAGAAGCTGCACGGCCTGGTCGAGCAGGTCGAGCACGACCACGGGCACGAGGGTGCCGGCGCCATGGCCGACCACCTGCGCGACCGCATGGACGAGACGGGTGTCGAGGAGGAGCACCCGAGCGACGAGGTCGAGTAACCGGCTCCGGACGGGTCAGCGTCGGCGCGGGCGTCTGTGTCCCGTGCCGACGAGCCCGACCTCGAGTGCGGTGAGGACCACCGCGACCATGAGCTGCCGGGCGGCGAACCCGCGCGTCTGCCGGTCGAGGGCGATGAGCGGCACCATCGAGACACCGTGCGTGGCGTCGACCGCAGCACCGAGCACGTGCGCCTCCGGTGACGCCGCACGGGTGAGCAGCGCGGCCTGCACGAGCTGACGTGCGCCGAGCACCCGGCCGAACACCGCCACCCGACCGGTCGACCCGCGCGAGGCGACCAGGTGGGCGATGCCGATGCCCGCCCGCAGGCCCTCCACCCAGCGGGCCCGCTGCCGACGATCGCCGTGGCGGCTCACCGGCGCTTCCCTGCGGCCAGGGCGATCGCGCCCGCGACACCGACGGCGGCGCCGATGATCCCGTTGCCGAGCCGGCGGTGCTCCACCCACCACGTCTGCGGCGACCAGGCGTGCGCCGAGTCGTCGAAGACACCGTGCGCCCCGTGGTCGCCGGGGACGGGCTCGTGCAGGTTCGTCGGCAGGGACTGCCCGTCCTTCCGCTCGGCCTGCTGTCCGCTCACCAGGGTCTTCGCTGCGTACCAGTCGGCGAACCGGCCGCTGATCCGGTTGCCCAGGATCGTGTAGACCGTCGACTCGCCCACCCACGTGCGACGGCGGGGCCGTTCGGCGGTGACGGCGATGGCGCGGGCGCCGACCTCGGGCTGGTAGATCGGGGCGACGGGCTGCGGGTGGTGCGGCAGGAGCGACTTCACCCAGTTGAACTGCACGGTGTTGAGCGCCGGCATGTCGACGCGGCTGACGGCCACCCTGCTGCCCTGCTCGGTGAGCTCGGACACCACCGACTCGGTGAAGCCGACGATGGCGTGCTTGGCGCTGCAGTAGGCCGCCTGCAGCGGGATGCCGCGGAAGCCCAGCGCCGAACCGACCTGGATGACGTGGCCGCGGTCACGGGGCACCATGCGGGCGAGCGCCGCACGGGTGCCGTTGACGAAGCCGAGGAAGTTGACGTCGACGGCGCGCTCGAAGTCGTCGGGGCCGGTGTCCGTGAAGCGTCCGAAGACGCCGACCATCACGCAGTTCACCCAGAGGTCGATCGGCCCGAGCTCCTGCTCGGTGCGCTCGGCGGCGGCCTCGACGGCCTGGCGGTCGGCGACGTCGGCGATCAGCGCGAGTCCGCGGCGTCCGGCTGCCTCGACCTCGGCGACCGCGGCGTCGACCCCGTCACGACCCCGGGCGAGGACGGCGACGTCCCAGCCCCGTGCCGCGAGCTCACGGACGGTCGCCCGTCCGAGTCCTGCCGAACCACCGGTCACCACTGCCACGCGCGTCATGCTGTCCGTTGTACGCAGGTCCGCGTCCACGCCGGTCCAGCCGGTGTCCCCCGGACGGCCGGCTCAGTTCATCGAGCGCCGCCGCGCCGTCGCCAGGAGTGACCGCACGGGCAGCACCGCCGGCTCCTCATCCGGCGCCTGCGGCAGGGCCCCGAGGGAGAACGACTCGACGACGTCCGGCCCGAAGAGCACGCACACCGACGACCCGCCGAACTGGAAGTACCCGAGCTCGTCGCCCTTGCCGACCCGGGCGCCGGCCTCGATGCCCTCGCCGATGACGCACGACGACACGTCGGACATCCCGATGAACACGACCGCGACGGTGCCGATCGTCGGGTCGTCCGCGTCGACGAGCACGATCGCCCGGGTGGCGACGTGCGCCAGGTACCCCTGCGACAGCTGCGGTTCGGCGGCCTCGGCGCCCTGCGACGTGGCCTCGGAGAAGTAGGTGCCCGGCTCGACCCAGGCGCGCAGGACGGTCCCTGCCACGGGGCTGTGCCAGCGGTGGTACTCGAGCGCGCTGAGGAAGGCCTGCCACACCGTGCCGTCCACGAACAGGTCGGCGGTGTCGTCCCCGGCGAGCAGCTCCTCGACCGAGTACGGCTCGGCCTTCGCCCAGAACTCGTCGAGCCGGTGCACGCGGCTGGCGATCCGGTAGGGGGTGGCCTCGCACGGGCTGACCACGACCGCGTCGTCGTCGGGTGCGGCGACGGGACGCTCGCCGTCCCGGAAGCGCCGGGTGAAGAAGTCGTTCCACGACGTGAAGCCCCAGTGCTCGGCGTCGGCGTCGTGCTCGAACCGGTCCATGCCGACCGCCCGGCGCGCGGCGTCGCTGCACCAGCCGGAGGGGGCGTCGACGAGCACCTCGAGGGACTTGTCGCTCGACAGGAAGTCGCACCAGCCCTGCAGGATCGACCGCAGGGCGTCGTTCACGCGGGGGTCCCGGTAGAAGGCGGAGCCCGCGGGCGTGGCCTTCGTCCAGTCGAGCACCCCGTCGAGCGGCGTCATCACCATCTGCTCGTCGCTGTACTCGGGCGCGGTCGTGATCACCTCGTCGACGAGCTCGAGCAGCTCGCCGAACGAGTCGAGGTGCCGGTCCCGGTACCGCCGACCGACGGGTACCTGCTCGATCATCTGGTGCGCGTGCATCCGCAGCACGGGGTCGCCCTCGACGAGGTCGCGCAGGGCGGAGACCGCGGGGTGCAGTGCCCGGTCCGGGTCGCGCTCCTGGTGCCGCTCGCGGCGGCCGCGGAGCCAGGCCTCGAGCCCGCTCTGGTCCTGCGGGAGCCATCCCGCGCGGCGTCGGACGTCCTGCTGCTGCGCTCCACCGGTCACGCGGAGGACGCTACCCACCGCGCACCGCGACGGGTCCCAGCAGCCGGAGCCGTGCCTCCCGGCCGACACGACAAGCAGCGCAAGCGGCGCAGCCAGCGCAAGCAGCGCAAGCAGCGCACTGCAGCCGGCGCCGACGCGACCGCCGCCGTCAGCGCCCCCGCCCGAAGTGCGTGGTCACCCCCGGCGAGTACAGCACCGAGTCCGGCTCCAGCCCGGACAGCCCGGAGGGCAGTCCCGCCGCCGCGACCAGGTCGTCCCGCAGCGACACGAGCGACGCCCGGTGCAGCGGCCACGACTCGTGCTCGTTCGGCCAGTACCGCGTCGCACCCACCCGACGCACGTGCATGCCCCACCGGGCCGTCAGGAACGTCTCGAGCGGCGTCGGTTCCGCGACGACGTCGCCCACGCGCACGTCGAAGGCCGACCGCAGGTGCGTCCCGTG
>CAJYIG010000042.1 GCA_913774725.1 uncultured Curtobacterium sp.
CTTCCGGCGGATCGCGCAGTTCGGACCGTACGTCGGCGCGGCCCGGTCGATCTGCTACTCGAAGGTGCTCTGACGCACCGAGGTGCTCTGACGCACCGCTGGGGGCCCTGACGCCGAACGCCCGCGCCGACGATCGTCGGCGCGGGCGTTCCGCATCTGTCGGGGGGGGTGTCAGCCGCGGTCGTCGTCGCGACGGGCCTCGGGCGCGGAACCAGGGCGGTCGTCTGCACCGTCGGCACGCTCTTCGGCGCCGTGGACGCGCTCCCCGTACTGCGGGGGCTGGTCGGGCCGGGACTGCGGGAGGCGCGGGCCCGACGTCGGCGCGGGCTGCTGGGCCGTCTGCGGGGTCTCGCCGTAGCGCGGCCCGTCGTTCGTGCCGTACCGCGGCCCGTCGTCGGTGCCGTAGCGCGGCCCGTCGTTCGTGCCGTACCGCGGACCGGCACCGGGGTGGGACGCGCCGCCCTGCGGACCGCCGGCCGACGGGCCGGACTGCTGCGGGCCTCCCGGGCGGGACTGCTGCTGCGGCTGGTGGGGCGTCGCGTGCCCGCCGTAGGGCGAGCCCTGCTGCGGACCCGGGCGCCAGGGCTCCTGCCCCTGGAACGGACGGGCGTGGGAGCCGGGCGCGCCCGGCTGCGGTGCGTCGTTCCAGTGCGTGGACGGCGTCGCGCCGTGCTGTCCGAGGATCCGCTGCGCCTGACCGGTGAGCTGCGGGTCGACGACGATCTGGTAGTTCGTGGCGAGCACCTGGTGCACGCTCGTGAAGTCGCGCTGCCGCTTGGTGATGGCGAACGACACGATGCCGTACAACATGCCGAACGCGGCGCCGATGATCGCCGCGGCGATGATCAGACCACCGGCGGTCGGCGAGAACAGGGTCAGCACGATGCCGAAGAAGATGCCGAGCCAGAGACCGGACAGCGCGCCGGCGATCGCCGCGCGGCCGTAGGTCATCTTGCCGGTGACCCGCTCGACCGTCTTCAGGTCGTTGCCGACGATCGCGATCTTCGCGACGGGGAAGTCCGCCTCGGCGAGCTTCGCGACGACGCGCTGAGCGTCCGGGTAGCTGTCGTAGGTGCCGAGGACGTCTCCGCGCGGCAGCGTCGGGAAGGCCTGGGCGGTGCGTCCGGCGAACGGGCTCTGGTTGCTCACCCAGCCATCATCCACCGGGCACCTTGCGATCGCACGTGCGCCTCCCGGGAACCTCCGGGGCACCGGCGCGCGGGCCCCTTGGGCGACCGGCGCGGCGATCCCCCGGCACGACCGGTGCACTGTCTCAGGGTGGGCCGTGCCCGCGCGCCCCCGGCCCCTGCGGCAGCGACTACGCTGGACGGGTGAGCGCCACGAAGGTCTTCGTCGCCCGCCTCGCCGGGTGCTCCGTCTTCGACCCCGCGGGCGACCGCGTGGGCCGCGTCCGGGACGTCCTGGTCGTCTACCGTCGCGTCGACCCTCCCCACGTGGTCGGGCTCATCGTCGAGGTGCCCGGCAAGCGCCGCATCTTCCTGAGCATCGGCCGCGTCACGTCGATCGGTGCGGGCCAGGTCATCACCACCGGCATCGTCAACATGCGGCGCTTCGAGCAGCGCGGCGGCGAGGTCCGGGTCATCGCGGAGATGCTCGGCCGCAAGGTCCTGCTCACGCGTGACCGCATCCGCGCGACGATCGAGGACGTCGCGATCGAGGACCGCGGCCAGGGCGAGTGGGAGGTGTCGCAGCTCTTCCTCCGGAAGCCGAAGACGACCCCGTCGCCGTTCGGCAAGGGCCCGACGACGTTCGCCACCTGGAACGAGGTCACCGAGGACGAGCTCCCCGGTGAAGCGCAGTCCGCCGAGCACGTCATCGCCGCGTACTCCGACCTGCTGCCGGCCGACCTGGCCTCGACGCTGCTCGACCTGCCCGAGGAGCGCCGGTTCGAGGTCGCCGAGGAGCTCCCCGACGACCGGCTCGCCGACGTGCTCGAGGAGATGCCCGACCAGGAGCGCATCGACATCCTCACCCGGCTCGAGGACGCCCGCGCCGCCGACGTCCTCGACCAGATGCAGCCCGATGACGCCGCCGACGTGCTCGCGCAGTTCCCCGACGACCGGAGCGAGGCCCTGCTGCAGCTCATGGAGCCGGAGGAGGCGCAGGACGTCCGCATGCTCCTGGAGTACGAGCCGGACACCGCCGGTGGTCTCATGACGACGGAGCCCGTCATCGTCTCGGCCGACGCGACCGTGGCCGAGGGCCTGGCCCTCATCCGCCGACACGAGCTCGCCCCCGCGCTCGGCGCGAGCGTCTGCGTCGTGCTGCCCCCGTACGAACCGCCGACCGGGCGCTTCCTCGGGCTCGTGCACTTCCAGCGCATGCTCCGCTACCCGCCGAACGAGCGCCTCGGCACGCTCATCGACCAGCAGACCGAGCCGGTCCGCGTGGACGCCAGCGCCGCCGAGGTCACCCGGGTCATGGCGACCTACAACCTCGTGTCCGTCCCCGTGGTCGACGACGCCCACCGCCTGGTCGGGGTGGTGACGATCGACGATGTCCTCGACCACGTCCTGCCGGACGACTGGCGAAGTCAGGGCGAGGGGGATGCCCCCTCGCGACTCCGCCAACGCCAGCGCAAGACGCCCGTGACGACGGGAAGGAGGACCACCCGTGGCCCGAACGGATGATGCCCGCCAGGAGCGGTTCGACTCCCCCAAGGGCATGCGCACGCGCGTGCTTCCGACCCGCCGACGTGGCCGCGGGGACACCTTCGGTCGCGCGACCGAGGGCATCGCGCGTGCGATGGGCACGCCCTGGTTCCTGGTCGGCCTGACGCTCTTCTGCGCCGTGTGGATGGGCTACAACACGCTCGCGCCGAAGCCGTGGCAGTTCGACTCGGCCGCGATCGGCTTCACCGCGCTCACCCTGGTGCTGTCGCTGCAGGCCTCGTACGCGGCGCCGCTCATCCTGCTCGCCCAGAACCGGCAGGACGACCGCGACCGCGTGCAGTTCGAGCAGGACCGGCAGCGGGCCGAGCGCAACCTCGCGGACACCGAGTACCTCGCCCGCGAGGTCGTGGCCCTGCGCCTGGCGATGCGGGAGATGGCGTCCAAGGACTTCATCCGCGCCGAGATCCGCTCGCTGCTCGAGGAACTCGACCGCCGCGATGCGGAGGAGGCCTTCGACGACGAGACCGGGAGCGCCCGCACCCGTGGCTGACCCGCAGCACCCGGACGAACGGCTGGGTGCGGCGGTCCTCGCTGCGCTCGGTCGCGTGGTCGACCCCGAGATCCGCCGCCCCGTCACGGAGCTCGACATGATCCGCGGGGTGGACGTGCAGCCGCACGGACGGGTGCGCGTCGACCTGCAGCTCACGATCGTCGGGTGCCCCGCCGCCGACACGATCGAGCGCGACGTGCGCGCGGCCGCCGGATCGGTGGACGGCGTGCAGCACGTCGACGTCGACGTCTCCGTGATGAGCCCGGCGACCCGCGCCGCGCTGACCGAGCGACTCCGCGCCGGCCGACCCCGCTGGGTGCAGTTCACCCCGGACTCGCTCACTCGGGTCATCGCCGTCACCAGCGGCAAGGGCGGCGTCGGCAAGTCGACGGTCACGGTGAACCTGGCGGTCGCCCTGGCCACGGCCGGACAGCGGGTCGGGATCGTCGACGTCGACGTGCACGGCTTCAGCGTGCCCGGCCTGATGGGCCTGACCGACGAGCACGGTGTGGCGCCCCGTCCGACCCGCGTCGACAGCATGATCCTGCCGCCGGTCGCCCACGGGGTGAAGGTCGTCTCGATCGGCATGTTCGTCGACGACGTCTCCACCGCGGTGTCCTGGCGCGGGCCGATGCTGCACCGCACGGTCGCGCAGTTCCTGACCGACGTGTGGTTCGGCGACCTCGACGTGCTCCTGCTCGACCTGCCGCCCGGCACCGGC
>CAJYIG010000043.1 GCA_913774725.1 uncultured Curtobacterium sp.
CCGCGCGGCACGACGTTCGCGGCGATCTCCGAGCAGGTCGACGCCGACTTCTTCCTCTTCCTGCGCGGCGGCAGCGTCCTCCGGTCGAACGCCTTCACCGACATCGCGCGCCTGCACCGCATCGACCCGGCGCTCGGGTTGATCGTCCTCGACTCCGACCAGATCGGCCGCCGGGGCCGTCGGACCTCGCCCCGCTTCCGTCCGATGTGGTCGCCGGAGATGCTCCTCGGTGCCAACTACATCGGTCGTGCCTTCGCCGCGAGCCGCGCCGTCGTCTCCCGCGTGCCCGAGGCGGACCTGTCCGACCGCGGTGTCTGGCGGTTCCTGCTCAGCGCCCGCCTCGAGGAACGGACCGTGGGCAACGTCTCGCGCGTCCTGCTCTCCGAGCGCGTCGACGACACCGCGTGGCGCGCGACCCCCGCCGACGCGGCGATGGTGCGCGAGGTGCTCGAGGCCCAGGGGCACACGGTGACGACGCGCCCGCAGGACGGCGTCGTGCGGGTGTCCTTCGAGCCCGCGGCCTGGCCGAAGGTGTCGATCGTCATCCCGACCCGGCACAACCGGTCGAACCTCGACCGCCTGCTCCCGAGCCTGGCCCGTACCGACTACCCCGAGTTCGACGTCACGATCGTCGACAACGGCGGTGAGGACGAGGAGCGCGCCGCCTGGTACGCCTCGGGCGAGCACGGCATCGTGCCGAAGGTCATCTGGTGGACCGAGACCCCGTTCAACTACTCGCGGGTGAACAACGTCGGTGTCCGGTCGACCGACGGTGACGTGGTCGTGATGCTCAACGACGACACCGAGATCGTCGACCCGACGTGGCTGCGCGACATGGTCGGCATGCTCGAGCGGGACGGCGTCGCGACCGTGGGCATGCAGCACCGTCAGGGCGACGGCCTCATCCAGCACGGTGGCGTGATGGTGGGCCCGAACGGCTTCGCGGACAACCTGTTCACCGGGATGCAGCCCGGTGCCGAGACCCTGCTCGGCTCGACCCGCTGGTACCGCGACTCCCTCGCGGTGACGGGAGCGTGCGTCGCGATCAGCCGGGAGCACTTCGAGGAGGTGAACGGTCTCGACGAGCGCTTCATCCTGACCGGGAGCGACGTCGTGCTCGGCCTCGACCAGGTCATCGCCGGCCGTCGCAACGTCGTCATCCCCTTCGACATGGTGCGCCACTACGAGTCGATCACCCGCGGGACCTCGGTCCCGATGGAGGACTTCTACGCCAGCTACTGGCGGTACCACCCGTGGCTGCAGAACGGCGACCCCTACTCGTCGCCGAACGTGTCCCGGCTCTCCGCCGTCCCGCGCTTCGCGAGCACGCGCGACCCGAAGCCGGTCCAGCTCGCGTTCGCCGTGCTCGGGCGCGCCTACACGAAGGTCGCGCAGAGCTCCTCGATCTCGGACGAGGCGAAGTCGCTCCTCGGCGTCGCGTCGATCACGCACGAGACCGTCGAGCGCGTGCACCAGGTGCACGCGGAGACGACCGGCCCGCGACCGGTGCGCACGATCAACTGGTTCATCCCGGACGTCGACATGCCCTTCTTCGGCGGGCTCAACACGGCCTTCCGCCTGGCGGACAAGCTGACCCGGGAGCACGGCGTCCACCACCGGTTCATCGCCTACGCCCAGCCGAACGAGGCGTACATCAAGTCGGCGATCGCCGCGGCGTTCCCGTCGCTGACCGAGTCGGAGGTCATGTTCTACGACGGCTCCGACGAGCAGATCGCGGCCGTCCCGAAGGCCGACGCCGCCATCGCCACGCTCTGGCTCACCGCGATGCACGTCGCGCGCTCGGACAGCGCTCCGCGCAAGTTCTACCTGATGCAGGACTACGAGCCCGCGTTCTACCCGGCGTCGAGCATGTTCGCGATGGCCGAGGAGAGCTACCGCCTCGGCCTGTACGGCATCTGCAACACCGAGAGCATGCACCGCATCTACTCGGGGGAGTACGGCGGCAAGTCCATCCCCTTCACGCCCGCCGTCGACCGGTCGATCTACCACCCGGACGGTCGCCGCGAGAAGGGCGAGGACGAGCCGGTCACGATCTTCGCGTACGCCCGTGACCACTTCCGCAACTGCTGGGAGCTCGTCTTCCAGGCCCTGACCGAGATCAAGCGGCGGCACGGGGACGGGGTCCGGATCGTCGCGGCCGGTGCCCGGTACCTGCCGCAGAGCGCCGACTTCATCGACATGGGGCTGCTCGACTACCGTGCGACCGGTCGCATGTACCGCGAGACGGACATCGGCCTCACGATGCAGATCTCCCGGCACCCGTCCTACCTGCCGCTCGAGCTCATGGCCAGCGGCGTGCCGATGGTCGCGCCGGACAGCGAGTGGTTCACGTGGCTGTTCCGTGACGACGAGAACTCGCAGCTCACGATGCGCTCGCTCGACGACATCGTCGAGAACCTCGACTCGCTGATCCGCGACGCGCAGCTGCGTCGCAAGCTGTCCACGGGCGCGCTCGCGACCATCGACGCGAACCACAGCTCGTGGGACCACGCACTCGAGCACATCTACCCCTTCCTCGTCGATCCCGAGGGCGTGCTCGCCGGACAGCAGCCCGTCGTGGCGCCGGCCGGCACGCTCGCGGCCGCCGAGGCGGCCGCTGCGGCGACCACGGTCGAGCCGAAGACTGCGGACGAGCGGGAGACCGCTGACGAGCCGGAGACCGCGGACGAGGCGGCCGGAACCGCGCACTGAGGGCACGCGCCAGCGCACGCAGCGGGGCGGACGGGAGGCGCGCCTCCCGTC
>CAJYIG010000044.1 GCA_913774725.1 uncultured Curtobacterium sp.
CACCATCGTCGGATGCGCCCCGCCGATGCCCTCGTCGCGCTCGACACCGCGCCGTCACCCGACCGCCAGCGGTTCACGGCGTTCGTGCGCGCCACCGGGGACGCGGCGCTCGACCGGGATCTCGGCCCCGAGCACCTGACCGCGTCGTGCTTCGTGTTCTCGCGCGACCGCTCCCTCGTCCTGCTCTGCCTGCACCGCAAGGGTCGGTTCTGGGTGCAGTTCGGCGGACACCTCGAGCCGCAGGACCCCGGCCTGGCGAGTGCGGCCCTGCGTGAGGCCCGTGAGGAGTCCGGCATCGCCACGCTCGAACTCGACGACGACGCCGTGGCCGACCTCGACCGCCACGACCTGCACGGCGGGTTCTCCTGTGCCGTCCACTGGGACGTCGGGTTCGTCGCGACGGCGGACCCCGCGACCCGGACGATCGTGAGCCACGAGAGCGAGGACGTCCGCTGGTTCCCGGTCGACGCCCTGCCCGCGCCGCTGGCCCCAGGGCTCCCCCGACGCCTGGCCGCACTGCTCGCCGGTCCCGCCGCGCGAACTGACACCCGCGCGAACTCCCGCGCGGACGACTAGCGCGTCGGGACGAGCACCGCCGCCGCCGAGCGCGGGTCGAAGCGTGTCACGAAGTCGCGTTCGTTCGGGATCCAGACGTCGTTCCAGAGCCGCTCGTGATCCCGCCCGAGCGCTCGATCGCGCTGCTGGCCGCGGACGGCGGCCGTCTCCAGGTCCACGTCGCACCAGACGGTGAGGTCGATCACCGGCAGCGCCGCGGGGTGGAACAGTCCGATCAGGTCCACCACGAGCACCTCGCCGGCCGGAAGTGGCTCCTCGCGTCCCAGGCCCCGGGACGACCAGTCGTACCGACGGAAGGACCCTCCCGCCGCCGCCCGGAACGGCTCGAGCACCGTGTCGCGCAACCGCACCCGCTCCACTCCGGACCAGTCGTCGGAGCGCGCGTGCGACTGCGCCGGGTCGAGGAAGTCGTCCCCGCGCATCCGGACCGCGCCGGGCACCGCGGCGACCAGCGCCTTGGTCAGCGTGGACTTGCCCGACCCGCAGAAACCGGAGACACCGACCACGACGGGACGACCCGCGGCCGCACGCACCCGTGAGACCTCCTCGGCGAGGTCCTCGACTTCCGGTCGGCGATCATCCACGCGTCCACCCTGGCAGAGGCGGCTCGTAACCCGACGCCGCAATGCCCCACGGGCCTGGGCGACCTGCGAGAGTACCCGCACGACGGACACAGCAGGAGGACCCCATGTCGGACGACGGCCACGGCTTCGCCACGGAACAGGTGCACGGCGGGTTCCTGCCCGACACTGCGCACGGCGCACGGGTACCCGCGATCCACATGACGTCGGGCTTCCTCTTCGACGACTTCGACCAGGCCCGCGAGCGCTTCGCCGGTACCGACGACGGCTACACCTACACACGCCTCGGCAACCCGACGAACGCCGACGTCGAGCGCCGGGTCGCCCTGCTCGAACGGAGCGCCGAGGCGATCCTCGTCGGCAGCGGCCAGGCGGCGGTCACGGTGGCGCTCCTCGGGCTCCTGCAGGCCGGCGACCACGTCGTCAGCGCGCGGAGCATCTACGAGGGCACGAAGGGGCTGCTCCTGCAGAACCTGGCGCGTCTCGGCATCGAGGTGGACTTCGTCGCCGACCAGCGCGACCTCGACGCGTGGGCCGCCGCGGTGCGCCCGAACACGAAGGCCTTCTTCGCCGAGACGATCCCGAACCCCAAGAACGACGTGCTCGACATCCGGGGCGTTGCCGACACCGCGCACCGTGCGGGCGTGCCGCTCGTGGTCGACAACACCCTGGCGACGCCGTACCTCGTGCGTCCGGTCGAGCACGGCGCGGACGTCGTGGTGCACTCCGCGTCGAAGTTCCTCTCCGGGCACGGGGCCGGCCTCGGCGGGCTCGTCGTCGACGGCGGCCGCTTCGACTGGGGCCGCACGCCGGAGCGCTTCCCGCACCTGACCACCCCGGACCGCGCGCTCGGCGGACAGAGCTACGTCGAGCGGTACGGCAGCCGGGCGTTCGTCGTCTTCGCACGCGACGTCGTCGCCTCGCGCCTCGGTCCGTCGCCGTCGCCGTTCAACGCCTTCCTGCTGCGCCAGGGCATCGAGACGCTGTCGCTCCGCGTGGAGCGCCACGTCGAGAACGCGCTCGCCGTGGCGTCGTTCCTGGAGCGCCAGCCGGAGGTGACGAGCGTCGACCACGCGGGTCTCGCCTCCAGTCCGTACCACGACCTCGCCCAGCGCTACCTGCCCCGAGGAGCCGGCTCCGTCTTCGCCTTCACGCTCGCCGGCGGCGAGCCGGCCGCTCGCGCCTTCATCGACGCGGTGCAGCTGATCAGCCGGATGACCCACCTGGGCGACGTCCGCTCGCTCGTGCTGCACCCCGCGACCACCACGCACGCCGGCCGCACCGCGGCCGAGCGGGCCGAGCTCGGCATCGGCGACGGCCTGATCCGCCTGTCCGTCGGCATCGAGGACGTCACCGACCTGCTCGCGGACGTGGAGCACGGCCTGGCAGCGGTCCGTGCGGAGGTCGGACCGGACGGCGTCGGCCGGGAGGCACGGCCCACCTCACCCACGGAGGCCGCCGTGCTCGCGCACACCGTCCCGCAGGGCCACGTCGTCGCGCAGGAGGTGTGACGGTGGGCGACCTGCAGCACTTCGGGTACTTCTTCTCACGCGGGTTCGGGCCGCAGGCGTGGGGCCGCGCCGACTGGGACTGGGGCCTCGACTGGACGAAGCCCGACCTGTACCAGCAGTCCGTCCGGGCGCTCGAGCATGCGGGGATGGACCTCGTCATCGCCGAGGACGCGATCTCGCTCGGCAGTCCGGCGACCCTGGACCTGCGGATCCGGCAGGCCTACGGCGGACCGAAGCACGACCCGCTGCTGCTCGCGCCCTACCTGTTCGCCGTGACGGAGCACATCGGTATCGCGCCGACGGTGAACGCGGGCATCACGCCGCCGTACCTGGCCGCACGGCAGGCCGCGACGCTCGCGCACCTGTCGTCGGACCGGTTCGGGCTCAACGTCGTGACCGACACCGGGAGTGCACGGCACGTCGGTGCGGCGCCGCTGCCGCACGACGCCGCGTACGACCGCGCCGAGGAGTGGATCACGCTGCTCCGACGGCTGTGGCACTCGTGGGGCGACGGCTACGTCGGCGACCCGTCGGACTGGCACTTCGCCGACGGCGATGCCCTCGACGCGTTCCACCACGAGGGCGCGTACTTCACCGCGGACGGGCCGCTCAACGCCCTGCCGCTCGACTCCAACCCGGTCGTGGTCTCCCCCGGCGGGTCCGGGCGCGGGCTCGGCTTCGCCGGGACGCACTCGGACGTGCAGCTCGCGCTCGCCCCGCTGACGGCCGAGGCGGTGCGCGCGTACCGATCGCGGGTGCTCACCGCCGCCGCCGACGCCGGGCGGAGCGCGGACGACCTGCGGGTGCTGTTCGTGCTGAAGCCGGTGCTCGTGCCGTCCGTCGAGGAGGCCGACCGCGTCGTCACGGCGTCTCGGCACCCGTCCGACGCCGACCTGCGCGCGGCTGCGGTCGCGTGGTCGAGCGACTCGGAGACGGACCTGCTCGCGCTCGACCTCGACGCGCCGATCCCGGCGGGCACGTTCGGCGACCACGTGTCCGCCGGGACGATCCGGGGGCTGGTCGGGGACACGCCGGACGCACCCCTGCGCGAGCTGTTGACGCGGAAGGCACGGCTCGGGCGGATCAGCGCCCGTGAGGGGTTCATCGGGACGGCCGAGGAGTTCGCGGACTTCGTCGAGGAGCTCGGCGCGGACGCGGACAACGACGGGTTCATCCTGTCCGGGGACCTGCACCCGGCGCAGGTGTACCGGATGACCGGCGACCTCGTGCCGGTGCTGCGCCGTCGGGGGCTGCTGCGCCGGGAGTACGGCGACGGAGGACTGCGGGCGAACCTGTTCGACTTCTGACGCCCTCCCTCGTGGACCTACTTCTTCTTGTCGGACTTCTTCTTGTCGGACTTCTTCTTGTCCTTCTTCTTGTCGGACTTCTTCTTGTCCTTATTCTTGTCCTTCTTCTTGTCCTTATTCTTGTCCTTCTTCTTGTCGGACTGCTTCTCGTCCTCCTTCTTGCTCGTGGGCTGTTCGACGACGGACTCGTCCTCGTCCTCCGCACGGGGCGCACGCACGCCGGCGGGGCCGAGGCCGTCGACGGGCTCGACGACCACCGCGGTGCCGGTGTCCGCCAGCACGTCGACCTCCCGCTCCTCGACCACCGGGACGGACGCGTCCTCCACCCGCTCGACCACGAGTTCCGCTCCGTCCTCGGCGAGTCGCAGCAACGCCTGCGCTGCCCGCACGCGCGTCGTGGTCCGGCGCGCCAGGACGTCGGCCCGGGCACCCTCGAGGAACCCGCGCAGTGCCCGCTCGACCGCCGACCGGCCTCGCGGCGCCGAGCGGTCGAGACGGTCGAGCTCACCGGCGATGCCCGCGACGTCGTCGTCGACGTGCTCGTCCCGCACCGACGACACCAGCGCGGCCACCGCCGACGCAGCGCGCTCGACCGCTGCCGAGCGCTGGTCGAGCACGACGAGCATCTCGAACACACCGCCGTAGGACACCGTCTCGAGCCGCACGGGTTCGGCACCGCGACCCCGCACGACGAGGCGGGCGTCCGGCGTCGGCAGCCAGGCGACGACGGCGGCGACGGTCGCGACGGACCCGACGATCCGCTCGTACTCCGCCAGACCCAGACGGTCCTGCTCCCGCAGACGGACTCGGATCGCGATCTCCTGCACCACGCGCTGACCTCTCGTTGGGGATCGACGCGAGCGAGCCCCGCGCCTGACCCGGACACTAGTCCTCGGCTCCCCCGCGCACGACGAACGCCCCGCCGACGTCCAGGAGACGGCGGCGGGGCGTTCAGGTGGCGACCTCGGTGGTCAGCGTGACAGCGGGTCGACGTCACGGCGTTGGTGGAGATGGGGGGAATCGAACCCCCGTCCATCGCTGCAATTCGACGTCTTCTACGGGCGTATCCGGATGAGGCGTTCTGCTCGACTCCGTCCTTTGCTACCGGCTTCTAGAACGACGAGCCCAGTCTCAGTGCAAGTCCCGCACGGCCCTGAGGCGCAACCGTGCAGCAAGTCCTCTGGATGACGCCGGAACTCAGGTTAGAAGACGGTCACCTGGCCGACGGACTTCATGTGCTGGGCTGCTTACGCAGCGAGAGCGAAGTCAGTGCGCTTGGAATTGGCACTTGTTGTTTTCCACGGATCGTTCACGAGATGACCGTGGGTCCTCGGCCCGCTTCCCGTCGGCACACAGGCAATGTCGAAACCGATCATCCCCGTACGGGCCGTGACGTGCGAGCCGCTGTCACGCTGTTGAGTTGCCAACGCTCCCCGGGAGGAGCGGTACCCCAGCCTAGCGGGGTCCGCTGGACGATGCCAGCGGCGTTCGCCGTGGGCTCACTCGCCCGAGCGGCTCACTCGCCGCGGCGGCTCACTCGCCCATGCGGTTCCGCGAGCGCATGGCCCGCTCGGCCTCGCGCTTGTCGGTCTTCTCGCGCAGGGCCTGACGCTTGTCGAACTCGCGCTTGCCCTTCGCGACCGCGATCTCGACCTTCGCCCGACCGTCGTGGAAGTAGATCTTCATCGGGACGAGCGTGTACCCGCCCTGCGCCGTCTTGTGCGAGATCTTCACGATCTGCTGCTTGTGCAGGAGCAGCTTGCGCTTCCGCCGGGGCGCGTGGTTGTTCCACGTCCCCTCGGTGTACTCGGGGATGTGCACGGAGTCGAGCCACGCTTCGCCGCCGTCGATGAAGGCGTACCCGTCGACCAGGGACGCGCGACCCTCGCGCAGGGACTTCACCTCGGTGCCGGACAGCACCATGCCTGCCTCGTACGTGTCCTCGATGAGGTAGTCGTGGCGCGCGCGACGGTTGGTCGCCACGATCTTCTCGCCGCGTTCCTTCGCCATGGTGACTCCCTTCGGTGACCGGGAACGGACCCCGGTGCTGCTGCGCAGCCCTACAGCCTAGTGAACACGACGGCCGCGGCGCACCTTCCCGGCGCGCCGCGGTCCCGGAGTCGGGTCAGACGCGCAGGTAGCGACGGATCGCGATGAGCGCCGAGACCCCGGCCAGCAGGACACCGATCACGATCACGGCGGGCACGACCACGGCCGCGTCGCCCATGCCGATGAACGCCGTGCCCGAGAACCGCTGCGCCAGGTAGTTCCGCACGAAGAACCACACCACGGCGGTGATCGCGCCACCGGCGAGCACAGCACCGATGGCTGCGGCGATGACGCCCTCGAGCACGAAGGGGGTCTGGATGAACCGGTTCGACGCCCCGACGAGGCGCATGATGCCGAGCTCGCGCCGCCTGCTGAACGCCGACAGTCGGATCGTCGTCGCGATGAGCAGCACGGCGGCCACGAGCATCAGCGACGCGATGCCGATCGCCGTGTACGACGAGGCGTTGAGCAGGTTGAAGATCGGCTGCAGGTACCCGCGCTGGTCCACCACGCTCTGCACGCCGGCGACCTTCGACAGGCTCTCGACGAGGACGTCCGCCTGCGACGGGTTCTTCAGGTTCACCCAGAAGGTCTCGTTGAGGTACTCCGGCTTGACGAACTCGGTCGCCGGCGAGTCCTTGAACTGCTCCTTGAACCGCGTGAACGCCTGGTCCTGGTCCTCGTAGTACGTCTTCTCGATGTACGGCTTGAGGGTGGACGAGTCGAGCTGCGCCTGGACCTGCTCACGCTGGTCCTCGGTGGCCTTGGCGCCGGTGCAGTTCCCGGTGGTGTCGGTGTCGGTGCACAGGTAGACCGCGACCTGCGCCCGGTCGTACCAGTACCCCTTCATCTGGTTGATCTGCATCTGCAGCAGGATCGCGGTGCCGACGAAGGTCAGGGAGATGAAGGTCACCAGGACGACCGAGACCACCATCGACGCGTTGCGTCGCAGGCCCGAGCCGACCTCGGACATGACGAGCCCGAGCCTCATCGGATGAGTCCCGGGATCGTCTGGATGCCGGTCGTGTTCGAGACACCCGAGCCGCGCTGGATCGGGAGCGCCTGCGTCTGGTAGCCGCCGGACTGCTCGTCGCGCAGGACGCTGCCGTTCGAGAGCTCGATGACCCGGCGCTGCATCTGGTTCACGATGCTGGCGTCGTGCGTCGCCATGAGCACGGTGGTGCCTCCCTGGTTGATGCGTTCGAGGAGCGCCATGATGCCGGCCGAGGTGGTCGGGTCGAGGTTGCCGGTGGGCTCGTCGGCCAGCAGGATCGCCGGCTTGTTGACGACGGCGCGGGCGATCGCCACGCGCTGCTGCTCACCACCGGAGAGCTCGTGCGGCATGCGGGTCGCCTTGCCGGCGAGACCGACGAGCTTGAGCACGTCGGTGACGGCCTCGCTGATGAAGCCCTTGCTCTTGCCGATCACCTGGAGCGAGAAGGCGACGTTGTCGAAGACGTTCTTGTTCGGCAGGAGCCGGAAGTCCTGGAAGACCACACCGAGGTTGCGGCGGAAGTACGGGACCTTGCGCGACGACAGGGCGCCGAGCCGCTGCCCGAGCACGTGGATCTGCCCGCGGGTCGGCTTCTCCTCCTTGAGCACGAGGCGCAGGAAGCTCGACTTGCCGGAGCCGGACGCGCCGACGAG
>CAJYIG010000045.1 GCA_913774725.1 uncultured Curtobacterium sp.
CGACGAGGTGTTGACCAGCTCGACCCAGTCGGTGTCGTCGGCGTTCGACTCCACCTCGTTGATCGCGAGCCCGGCGGCGGGGCCGGTGGTGACGCGGGCGCCGACGGACGGGTCGTCGTCACCGACCGCGGCGACGGCTGGGGTGGCGGTCAGCACGCCGGCGGCGAGGGCGATGCCCGTCGCGAGGCCGGCACCGAGCCGCAGGGCAGGGGTGCGCATGCAGGGTCCTTCTCGGGGAGGTCAGTGGGACCTGCACGACTGTTCAGCATCCCGGCGTCCGGCCGGTGGCGGGAGGGTGAACGACGGGTGTCGTGAGCAGTCGACGGACGGGAGGCGCGGTGCGGGCCGGCGCCGCGCCTCCCGTCCGCCGTCGGTGCCGGCCCACGGCCGCACTCGCGGCTCCTCCCAGGGGGCGCCGACAGGATGGGACCGACCACGCGAGCGCGTTCGGTCGGAGAGGGAACCGTGACGGACGACACCAGCAACACCACACTGCAGTCGATGATCGAGCGTGCCGGGCGGATCACCGCCGACGAGGCCGAGGCCCTCGACGTCGCCTGGAAGGCCGACGAGCAGATCGTGGTCCCGGTGTCGAGCGCGTCGCTCGCGGTCCAGGGCGGCGCGGACGGCCGGATGGTGACGAACGCCGACCTGCTGGCCGCGTGGCAGCACGCGCTCGACGCCGCCGGCGCCGCCGGCCGCGTCGACGAGATCGAGGCCGCGCAGGAGGCCGGGCGCGCGGTCAAGCACAGCGAGGCGCACCTCCGCGACCGAGCCGGGGCCGAGGAGGCCGTCCGGTCGGCGGTGCTGGCGACAGGCGTGCGCGACCTGCTGGCGGACGACGAGTACGACACCCTGACGGCGGTCTGGCGGAAGGTCCTCGGCGCGGTCTGACCGACGGCGCTGCCGGACGGGCGGGGCGGGGTGGACCGACGTCGGTGCTCAGCGCCGGATGAGCAACGCGCTCGCGCGCGGTGACAGCGCCGCGTCGAGCACCAGGCAGGCGGCGCCGACCGCGGCCACGTCGGCACCCCGTCCGCTGTCCACGACCGCGACGGGGTGCTTGGGCACGAGCAGCGGTGAGCCCGTGATCGCCTCGCGCGCCGCCGGCAGCGCAACCGGGGCGATCCGCGACCAGAACGGTCCACCGAAGACCACGCGGTCGATGTCGAGCAGGTTGACGATGACCACCACGGCCCGCCCCATCGCGGTACCGGCGTCGGCGGCGAGCCCCGACGCGACCTCGTCACCGGACGCGATCGCGTCGCCGAGGGCGTCCCAGGCCTGCTGCACGGCGGTGACGTCGTCCGCCGCTGCACCGCCGGTCAGGCGGAGCCCGCGGTCCCGCGCCACCTCGACCAGCCGTGCCGGAGCGACGGCGGCGCCGACCTCGCCCCGCGGGCCGGAGCCGTCGGGGGTGCCGGCGAGGGCCCCCTGGTCGACCATGATGTGCCCGGCATCGCCCGCGTTCGAGCCGACGCCGCGCACGGGCTCGTGGTCGACGACGAGCCCGACGCCGAACCCCGTGCCGAAGTACACGAAGGCGAAGTTCCGCGCCGAGGACTCCCCCGCCAGGAACATCTCGCCGACGACCGCGGCGGTGACGTCCTTCTCGAGCAGCACCGGGTACCCCGTCGCCTCGGCGAGCGCGTCGCGCAGCGGGACGTCCCGCCACCGGGGCAGGAACGGCGGGTCGAGCACCACCCCGGCGTCGACGTCGATCGGTCCGGGGCTCGCGATGCCGACACCGAGCACGTGCTCCCCGGCGACCCCGGCCTCCGCGACGAGGCCGTCGACGGCGGTCGCGATGGTCCGGACGACCTCGGCGGGGTCGTCCGCGGACGGCGTCGACGTGGTGGTCTCGGCGACGACGCTGCCGGCGAGGTCGAGCAGCACGTAGGTCACGACCGCGGGGTCGACGTGCACCCCGACCGCGTACCGGCTCGTGGCCTCGAGGCGCAGGATCGTCCGGGGCTTCCCGCGGCCGGCGACGACGGTGCCGGACTCCGCGATCATGCCGGCCTCGATGAGGAACCGGGTGACGTTCGACACGGTCTGCGCGCTGAGACCCGTGCGCGCGGCGAGCTCCACACGGCTCAGCCCGTCGGGTGAGCGGCGGACGGCGTCGAGCACGACCGTGCGGTTGAAGCCGCCGATCGACGGCAGGTTCGCCCCACGCCGATGCTCCGCCATGCCGCGACCCTACCGTCGCCCGGACACCCGGACGCCGCACTCGGCACGGCGCTGCAACGGTGCTGCAACGGTCCGGGTGCCCGCCTGGCACCCGGACGGGGTGCACCGCTACCCTGAGCGGCATGACGGACCTCCGCCTCGAAGCCCTCTCCGCGTCGACCGCCGCCGCGGCCAACTCGCTGACGCTCAAGCCCGGGCAGGAGCAGTTCGTGCAGCCGACCACGTACGGCGTCGCCGAGTCGGACGTGAAGCCGAGTTCGGCGTGGACCCGCGTGGTGCTCGACGGTGACCGGGTCGTCGGGATGATCATCGGCACCTTCGACGAGGACAACGCCGAGGAAGAACTGCGCAGCGCGATCTGGCGCGTCAACGTCGCCGCCGACGCGCAGGGCCGCGGCGTCGGTCGCTTCGCGGTGCACGGCCTGGCGGACGAGGCGCGGAGCCGCGGTCTCGAGCGGCTGACCGTGGTCTACGAGCCCGGCGGAGACAGCGGGCCCGAGGCGTTCTTCCGTGCCCTCGGGTTCGAGGTCGTGCGCGAGACGCAGTACGGCGACCACTTCGCCGCCCTCGCGCTGTAGCCCGCCGGGTGGAGGAGCCGGACAGCGGCGCACCCCTGCCGGAGCCGGACTTCGGCGCGGCCGTCGCCGAGGTGGTGCGGCTCATCCCGGCCGGGCACGTCATGACGTACGGTGACATCGCTGCTGCGCTCGGGTCACGAGCGTCGCGCGCGGTCGGCAGGGTGATGGCGCACGAGGGCGCCGACCTGCCGTGGTGGCGTGTGGTGCGCGCCGGCGGGCTGCCGCCCGTCCGGCACGAGGCCCGGGCGCTCGAGCACTACCGCGCCGAGGGCACGCCGCTCGCGGAGCGGTCGTCG
>CAJYIG010000046.1 GCA_913774725.1 uncultured Curtobacterium sp.
GGGCGGGTGGAGGGCGTCGCCGTGGAGGCGCGGATGGATCCGGTGTCCGTCGTCATGGTTATGAAAGCATAACTCATTGCCGCCGAGCGGTACAGTGGCGGCATGCCACCAGCGGTCTCCGACGACGCCCTCGCCGAGTTCACCGACGTCGTCCTGCGCATCGGTCGCGAGGTCGACCCGCACGGTCCGCACGCGCTCGACATCGTGCCGCTCACCGGCACCGAGGCGCTCGTGATGCGCTGGGTGCACCGGAACCCCGGCGCCTCGCCGAGCGCCGTCGCCGAGTCCACCGCGTTGCAGCGCAGCAACTGCAGCGTCGCGCTCCGGGCCCTCGTCGCGAAGGGCATGGTCGAGCGCCGCACGGACCCGGAGGACGCCCGGACCGTGCAGTTGCACCCCACCCCGCTCGCCCACGACAGCATCGCCCGGCTGCACGCCCACTGGGCGGGTCGGCTCCGCGCCGCGCTCGGCGGCGACGAGGGCGGACTCGACGCGGCCGCCGCCCTGCTCGCGCGCATCGACGACGGCCTGCGCCGCAGCTGACGACGGTCTGGAGGCGCGTGGCGGGGCCGCCACGCGCCTCCAGGCCGGCCCGCGGTGCGTCCCGACGGATCCCGTGTGCCGTCCGGACGGGATTGGTACCCTGGCGGGACACAACAGCAAGCAGTGTGTATCTACCGGCCGTCGACCCCACCGACGGACAGCGGCGGCACCCGATGGGCCCGCTGCCCGACCAGGCCGGGCCCCAGAAGGCACACCCCCTCATGCTCCAACCCCGACGCTCCGACGCGTCCCTCGTCTCCCTCGCCGGTCGGTGGTACTTCCCGATCGCGTTCGTCGCCCGGCTGCCCTTCGCGATGATGGTCGTCGGTGTCCTCACCCTCGTCGTCGCATCTCGTGACTCCGTCGCCCTCGGCGGCATCAACTCCGCGTTCGTCGGCATCGGCTCGGCGGTCTTCGGCCCGCTCGTGGGCGCTGCCGCCGACCGCTTCGGCCAGCGTGCCGTCCTCGTCCCGGTCGGCCTCGCCAACGCCGTGCTGCTCGGGGTCCTGCCGCTCGTCGTCGCGAGCACCGCACCCGACCTCGCCGTCCTCGCCATGTCGTTCCTCATCGGTGCGACCGCGCCCCAGGTCGCGCCGATGTCCCGCACGCGGCTCGTCGCGATCATCCGGCAGCGCATGTCCGGGGCCCGGCGCGACAAGGTCTTCAGCGGCACGATGGCGTACGAGTCCGCCGCGGACGAGACCGTCTTCATCGTCGGGCCGTTCCTGGTCGGTCTGCTCGCGAGCACGATCGCGCCGTGGGTGGCCGTCGCGGGAGCGTCGGCGCTGACGTTCGTGTTCGTCACCGCGTTCGCCCTGCACCCGACCGGCGCCCTGGTCGTCGGCGGACCGGCGCAGGAGACGCGCGCCCCGGCTCGGCAGCTGCTCCGCCCGCGGCTCCTCGTGGTCGTCGTCGGGATCCTCGGCATCGGACTGTTCTTCGGCTCGACGCTGACCTCACTCACGGCCTTCACGGAACAGCAGGGTGAGGCGTCCCGGGCGGGCCTGCTCTACGGCGTGATGGGCATCGGGTCCGCGGCGCTCGCCCTTGGTTCGGCGGCGTTCCCGCAGCGGTTCGGCGTCGCCTGGCGCTGGCTCGTGTTCGGCGTCGTGCTGCTCGGCGGCGCGATCGCCTTCAGCCGGGCGGACTCCGTCGGCGCGGTCGTCCTCGTGCTCGGGATCATGGGCATCGGCATCGGTCCGACGCTCGTGGCACAGTACAGCCTGGGGTCGGACCGGTCGCCCGTCGGACGCTCGGCGACGACGATGACGATCCTCGGCTCGGCGGTCATCGTCGGCCAGTCGGTCGCGTCGGCCGTGGTCGGCGAGGTCGCGGAGCGGGCCGGGACCGGTGCTGCGATGGCGTTCCCGGCGTACGCCGCCGCGCTGGTCGTCGTCGCCGCCGTGGTGGACCTGCTGCTCGCGCGGCGGGAGGGCCGCACGTACGCCGCGACCGCCTGACCCCGGGCACTGCGGGACGCCCGGTCGCCGCCCGGTGCAGGCTGGACTGCATGCGCATCCTCGTCCTCGGCGGCACCGCCTGGCTCGGCCGGACCGTCGTGCAGCACGCCATCGACGCCGGCCACGAGGTGACGTGCGTCGCTCGCGGCTCCGACGTCCCGACCGGCGCCCGACTCGTGCGGGCCGACCGGGACCGCGACGACGCCCTGACCGCGGTGTCCCGTGAGCACTGGGACGCCGTCGTCGACGTCTCGCGCACCCCGGCGCACGTCCGCCGGGCCGTCCGGGACCTCGAGCCCGTCGCCGACCGGTACGTCTTCGTGTCGACCGTCAGCGTCTACGCGTCCCATGCCGAGCGCGGTGCCGACGAGCACGCCGCCGTGGTCGAGCCGTCCGACGACCCCGCCGAGTACGGCGCCGCCAAGGTGGCGTGCGAACGTGCGGTCCTCGACGTCTTCGGCCCCGAGCGCACGTCGATCGCCCGGGCCGGACTCATCGGCGGACCGGGGGACCACACCGGACGTTCCGGCTACTGGCCGTGGCGGTTCTCCCGTGCAGTCGGGAGTGGCCGTGCGGTGGTCGTCCCGGCGCGCACCGATCGGCCCACGTCGGTGATCGACGTCCGCGACCTCGCGGCCTGGCTCGTCGGGGCGGCCGAGGGCGGACGAGCGGGCGTCCACGACGTCACCGGCGAGGTCGTCACGCTGGGGCAGCACCTCGGAGCAGCACGGGCCGCAGCTGGTGCGGACGTCCCGGTCGAGCCGCTGTCGGACGAGGTGCTCCTCGCGCGCGGGGTGGCACCGTGGGTGGGGGAGCGGTCCCTGCCGTTGTGGATCCCCGACGACGACCACCAGGGCATGAATGACCGCCCGGCAGCCCGCGCGCGCTCGGCCGGTCTGAAGCGGAGACCGCTCGCCGAGACGCTGGCGGACGCACTCGCGTGGGAACAGCTCCAGCCGGACCAGCCGCACGGCGCAGGACTCTCGGACGCCGACGAGGACGTGGTCCGGTCCGCCGAGGGCTGAGTCAGTCCTCGGTGTCGTCGACCAGCAGGTCTTCGCGCCGCGGTTGATCACCTACCGCGTCCGACCGCTGGCACTGAACCGCCACCTGACGTATCACGACTGGTATGTTGCCGACATGGTGACGTCAGTCCAGGTCCTCTGTGCGATCCTCACAACAGCCTCGATGGCGTTCATCGGCCTTCCGCCACTCCACTCCGACTCGATCCACGACCCGGCCAGCGCTGCTGACATCGAGACCGTCGGATGGAGCCACGTTCGGCCCGGGGGAACTGCTCGCGGCGCCCGTGCAAGCACTGACGAGCATTCCGCTCGTGACCGGAGCGGCGACGTTCGCGGTCGTGGCTCTCGAGTTCGCGCTCGCGATCGGTCCCGTCCTCAGCCTGCGTCTGCGGCGCGTGCTCCTCGTCG
>CAJYIG010000047.1 GCA_913774725.1 uncultured Curtobacterium sp.
GGACGAGCGGGGTGCGTGCGCGACGGGCCCGGGAGAGGGCACGCGCGACCGCGACGCGCTGCGCCTGGCCGCCGGACAGGCCGGCTCCCCCCGGTCCGACCGGGAGGCCCGGGTCGAGTCCCAGCCCCGCCTCGCCCAGTGCGCGGCGCACGTCGTGGTCGTCGGGTCGCGTGTGCAGGGCGACGTTCTCGGCGACCGTGCCACGCACCAGGCGCGGGCGCTGGTCGCCCCAGGTCGTGCGCTCCACGCGGGGTGCGCCCGCCGGGCCGGGCACGCTCACCGTACCGTCGTGCGGCAGGACGCCGCGGATCGCGGCGATCAGGCTGGACTTGCCGGAGCCGCTGGGTCCGGCGAGCGCGACGACGGTGCCGGGCCCCGCGCGCAGGTCGAGCGGGCCGACGACGACGTCCGGTCGGCGGACCACCACGCCCTCGAGCACCAGGTCGGTGTCCGCGCCCGCCGGGGCGTCGGGGGCATCGGCGTCGGTCGACGCCGTGCGGCTGCGGTCGTCGAGGACGTCGAGCACGGCACCGGATGCCTCGACGCCGTCCTGGGCTGCGTGGAAGTCGGCACCGACCTGGCGGAGGGGCGCGAAGGCCTCGGGGGCGAGGACGAGGACGAACATCGCGGCACCGAGGCCGAGTGACCCGTCGACGAGCCGGACGCCGATCGACACCGCGACCAGGGCGACGGACAGGCTCGCCGCCAGCTCGAGGGCGAAGCCGCTGACGAAGGACAGCCGCAGGACCCCGATGGTGCCGCGGCGGTACTCGTCGGTGACGGTGCCGATGCGGCCGACCTGGCGGCGGGCACGTCCGAAGACCTTGAGGGTCGCGAGCCCCTCGACCGCCTCGGTGAACGCACCGCCGAGCCGGGTGAGCGCGTCCGACTGCCGCCGCTGGAGCGCCTGGGTCGCCAGACCGATGAGCACCATGAACACGGGGATCACCGGCATGGCGAGCGCGATGACGACCGCACTCGTCAGGTCGCCGTACCCGATCGCGACGAGGAGCACCGGGGTCGCGACGGCGGTGAGCGCGAGCTGGGGGACGTAGCGCCCGAAGTAGGCGTCCAGGGCGTCCAGCCCGGGGCCGAGGGCGGTGGCGAAGCCGGCGCTCGACCGTTCCGCGAGCCAGGACGGGCCGCGCTCCGCCGCACGGGCGAGGACGGTCGCGCGCAGCTCGCTCTTCACCGTCGCGCCGGCCTGGGCCGCCAGGTCGTCGGTCGCCCAGGCCGCGATCGCCCGGACCACGAACGCGCCGGCGAGCAGCGCGAGCGTCGGGACGAACGCGGCGGGGAGCTCCCCGTCGGCGAGCCGCCCGTCACGTACCGCGTCGACGCCGAGCGTGACCGCCGTGGCGATCCCCCACGCGATGCCGATCGTCGCGAGCGTGCGGACCAGGCCCGTCGCCGCGGACGCGACGACGGACCAGCGCGCAGCGCGCGACAGGCGGAGCAGACGAGGGTCGAGCGGCTTCACCGGGGGCTCCTAGTGCGCGGCCTGGTCGATGTGCGCGCGCGAGACGCGCTTGCGGAACACCCAGTACGTCCACGCCTGGTAGGCGAGCACGAGCGGCACGAAGACCAGCGCCACCCAGCTCATCACCGTCAGCGTGTACTGGCCGCTCGACGCGTTCGTGACGTTCAGGCTGTTCGCGGGGTCGTTCGACGCGGGCATGACGTCCGGGAAGATCGCCGTGAACATCGCGAGGACCACCGCGGCGATCGTGACCGCCATCAGCGCGAACGCGCGGCCCTCCTTGCCCCAGGCGGCGCAGAGCACGGCCAGGACGAGCGCGAGTGCGGCGACGACCGAGAGCACGAGGCTGGCCGGGGTCGCGCGGACGAACGCCATGGACACCAGGAACGCGGCGGCGACGACGATCGTCAGGACGCCCGCCCGGGTCGCCAGGCGCTTCGCCCGCTCGCGGATGTCACCCTCGGTCTTCAGTGCGACGAACACGACACCGTGCGTGAAGAACACCAGCAGGGTCGCGAGCCCGGTCAGCAGCGCGAAGGGGTTGAGCAGGTCGAGGAACGTTCCCGTGAAGTTGTGTCCGGCGTCCATCGGGATGCCCCGGACGACGTTGCCGAACGCGACACCCCACAGGAACGCCGGGACGGCGCTGCCGACGACGATCATCAGGTCGAAGCGACGCTTCCACTCCGGGTGCTTCCGCTGGTGGCGGTACTCGAACGACACCCCGCGGGCGATGAGCGCCACCAGGATGAGCAGCAGTGCGAGGTAGAAGCCGGAGAACATCGTGGCGTACCACTCCGGGAACGCCGCGAACAAGCAGGCCCCGGCGACGATGACCCAGGTCTCGTTGAGGTCCCAGACCGGGCCGATCGTGTTGATGAGGACTCGGCGGTCGGTGTCGTCCCTGCCGAGGAACGGCAGGGACATGCCGACGCCGAAGTCGAACCCGTCGAGGACGAAGTACCCGACGAAGAAGAGTCCGACGATCGCGAACCAGAGAACGGGGAGATCCATCTCAGGCAGTTCCATTCCTAGTAGACCGTCACGTCGTGCTTGACCTCGCCGGTGGCCTCGTCGACCTCCGCAGGCGCGGCGGGGCCCTCCTGCGCGACCTTCTTGATGAGCCCGAACTCGACGACCGCGAGCGCGCCGTAGATCAGCGTGAACACGACCAGGGAGATGAGGACCTCGACCCCGGTGACGTTCGGCGAGACCCCGTCCGCCGTGCGGAGCAGGCCGAACACGAGCCACGGCTGGCGGCCCATCTCGGTGAAGACCCAGCCCATGATCATCGCGGCCATGGGCAGCGGGACCGACCAGGTCGCGACGCGCCAGACCCAGCGCTGCGTGGGGAACCGGCCCTTGCGGGTCAGCCACAGGCCGACGACCGAGACGAGCACCGCGCCGACACCGAGGGCGATCATCCAGCGGAACGACCAGTAGGTCACCCAGATGATCGGCTTGTAGTCGCCGGGACCGTAGACCTGCGAGTACTGCGCCTGCAGGTCGTTGATGCCCTCGACCGTGCCGGTGAACGTGTGCGTCGACAGGAAGGACAGCAGGTACGGGATGCGGATCGAGAACAGCTCGTGGACCCCGTCCGGCGTGCCGAGCGTGAAGATCGAGAACGAGGCGTCCTTGCCCGTCGAGGTGTTGTAGAGCGCCTCGGCCGCGGCCATCTTCATCGGCTGCGTGTCGACCATGGTCAGCCCGAGCTGGTCGCCGGACAGCACGGTCAGCGCACCGGACGCGAGCATCGTCCACATGCCGAACTTGAGCGCGGGCATCATCGTCTCGAGGTTCTGGTTGCGGGCCAGGTGCCACGCGGCGACCGCGATGATCACCGAGGCCGCGACCATGAACGCGCCGAAGAGCGTGTGCGGGAAGGCGGCCAGCGCGACCTTGTTCGTCAGGACGGCCCAGATGTCGGTGAGCTCGGCCCGGCCCTTGGCCTCGTTGATCGCGAAGCCGACCGGGTGCTGCATGAAGGCGTTCGCGGCCAGGATGAAGTACGCCGACATCATCGTGCCGACGCTGACACACCAGATGCTCGCCAGGTGCAGGGCCCGCGGCAGGCGGTCCCAGCCGAAGATCCAGATGCCGATGAACGCCGCCTCGAAGAAGAACGCGAGGATGCCTTCGAGCGCGAGCGGTGCACCGAACACGTCACCGACGAACCGCGAGTAGTTCGACCAGTTCATCCCGAACTGGAACTCCTGCACGATGCCGGTCACGACGCCCATCGCGAAGTTGATGAGGAAGATCCGACCGAAGAAGCGGGTCAGCTGCAGGTAGTGCGCGCGCCCGGTCCGCACCCACGCCGACTGGAACACAGCGACGACGAGCGCCATGCCGATGGTCAGCGGGACGAAGAGGAAGTGGTAGATCGTCGTCAGACCGAACTGCCACCGCGACAGGATCAGGGGATCGAGGAGGTCGTTCATGCGGCGTGTCCGAGCCGGCCCGCCGCGCGCTGTTCGTGCACGAGAGATGCCTCTTCCGAGAGGAGGAACTGGTACTTGTCACCCCGTCGGGACACCTCCACGCTACCGGCCGGACACCTGCTTCGACAAGTTGTAGAGGGACACTCTGCACGAACGTGCAGCGTCCCTGGTCGGCACAACCGTGCGGAACGACGGTGCCTGGGAACCCCGTGCACGAACGACGACAGGTGCCGGGCCGAAGCCCGACACCTGTCGTTCAGTCCTGGGCGGCGCCGCGCGCCGGCCGACTAGAGCAGACCCTCGTCCTGCAGGAACTGCTTGGCGATCTGGGACGCCTTCTCCTTGTCGGTGACGCTCTTCTCGTTCAGCTCGATGAGCTTGTCGGTGGTGAGCTTCTCGTTCACCTCGTCGATGGCGTCGGCAGCCTTCTCGTCGACCTTGTCGGAGACGACCGGGATGACGTTCTGCGGCAGGATCAGGTTCTCCGGGTCCTTGAGCGAGACGAAGTCGTTCGCCTTGATGCTCGGGTCCGCGCTGTAGATGTCGGCGAGCTGGACGGTGCCGTCCTTGAGCGCCTTGACCGTCAGGGCGCCGCCGGAGTCCTCGATCGCCGTGAAGTCGACGTCCACGCCGTAGACCGACTTCAGGCCCTCGGGGCCGTACGGGCGGGTCTGGAACTCCGAGTTCGCGCCGACGGTCAGCTTCTCCTTGACGTTCTTCAGGTCGGCCAGGCTCGTGACGTCGTTCTCCTCGGAGAACTGCTTCGTCACGGTGTAGCTGTCCTGGTCCGTCGCCTCGGCCTCGTCGAGGACGCGCAGGCCCTTCGGCAGGGCCTTCTTCAGCCCCTCGTCGATCTGGTCGGCGCTCTTGGCGGTCGACTCCTTGTCGAAGTACTGCAGCAGGTTGCCGCTGTACTCCGGCATGACGTCGATAGCGCCCTTCTCGAGCTGCGGGATGTAGACCTCGCGCTGCCCGATGTTGAAGTTGCGCTGGACGGTGAAGCCGTCCTTCTCGAGCACCTGGGCGTAGAGCTCGGCGATGATCTCGTTCGAGTAGTACTGCTGCGAGCCGATGACGATCGTCTTCGAGTCGGAGGACGCGCTGGAGCCGCTGCTGAGCGGGTCTCCGGACGAGCAGCCGGTCAGGGCTGCTGCGACGCCGAGTGCCGTTGCGGCGGCGAGGGCGACGCGGATCCGTGCTGTGATCACGATGGGTTTCCTTCCGGGATGGGATTGCGGGCTCGCTCGCGCGATCCCTGGCGCTGCCGCGCGGACGGGTCGAGGGTGCCCTTCGGCACCGACGCCCGCTGCAGTGCGGCGAACACGATCTCGAACGCGATCGCGAGTGCGATCACGAGGACGGACGCGCCGAGCATCTCGGCGTAGTCCTGGGTCTTGAGGCCGAGGAAGAAGTAGCCGCCCAGACCACCGGCACCGACGTAGGCGGCCAGGGTGGCGGTCGCGACGACCTGGAGCACGGCCGACCGGACGCCGCCGATCAGCAGCGGGAGGCCGAGCGGGACCTCGACCTTCCAGAGCACCTGCCAGCCGGTCATGCCCTGGGCCTTCGCGGCGTCGATCGTCACCGGGTCGACGGACTCGATGCCCGCGTACGCGCCGGCGAGGACCGACGGGATCGCGAGGACCACGAGGGCGAGCAAGGGTGCCTCGAGGCCGATGCCGAGCAGCAGGCCGAACAACGACAGCACACCGAGCGTGGGCAGTGCGCGGACACCGCCGGACAGGGCGATCGAGAGACCGCGCGCCCGGCCGGTGTGTCCGATCGCGTACCCGATCGGGACCGCGATCACCGCTGCGATGGCGACCGCGAGCAGGGTGATCCACACGTGTTCCCAGAGCCGCCCGGGGATCGCGTTGAAGCCCGTGTAGTTGGCGGGGTCGAACACCCAGCCGAACGCCTGACCGATGATCACGAGGCGACCTCCGCCCGCTGCAGGACCCGGCGCCCGGTGCGACGGCTCCGAGGCGCCCGGCGCGTCCACGGCATCACCGCGCGGCCGAGCGCCACGAGCAGGCCGTCGAGCACGAAGGCGAGCACGAGGACCATGACGATGCCGGAGAGGATCTCCTCGTAGATCCCTCGCGCGAGTCCGTCGGTGAACAGCGATCCGAGGCTCTGGATGCCGAGCACGGCACCGACGGTCGTCAGCGAGATCGTCGAGACCGTGACGACCCGCAGGCCGGCGAGCAGGACGGGGCCGGCGAGCGGGAGCTCCACGCGGAAGAAGCGCTGCACGCCCGAGTAGCCCATCGCGGTCGAGGCTGCCTTCGTCCCGGCGTCGACCGAGGTCAGGCCGTCCACCGTCGAACGGACCATGAGCGCCAGGCCGTAGATCGTCAGGCTGATGATCACGTTGACCGGGCTCTGCAAGCTCGTCCCGATGATGCCCGGCAGCGCGACGAAGAGCGCCAGCGACGGGATCGCGTAGAGCAGTCCGGCGAAGGTCACGATGCCGCTGCCGAGCCCGGCGGCGAAGCGCGATCCGCCCGGTCGCTGCAGGCGGACCACCACCCAGCCGATCGGGATGGAGAGCAGGAAGCTGATGATGATCGGTGGGATCGCGATCGCGAGGTGCGCGATCGTGGCGTCACTGATCGTGTCGAGGTTCGACAGGATCCAGTTCACCGCGGTCCCCCACCCTGCGCCGGAGCACCCGGGGCGGTGTCACGCGCCCCGGCCTCTGCTGCCTGCGGCACCGCAGCTGCGGCGTCGACCACCTGGACCGGGCCGGTGAGCACGCCGGCTGCCCGACCGTCACCGTCGACGACGATCGGCCCGGTCGGGGTCTGCTCGACGCGCAGGGCACGCCGTCCGCGACCGGCGCCGATGAAGTTCGCGACGAAGTCGTCGGCGGGTTCGGCGAGGATCTCCGCGGGGGTGCCGAGCTGCGCGATCTCCCCGCCCTTCTTCAGGATGACGACCTGGTCGCCGAGCTTGAACGCCTCGTCGATGTCGTGGGTCACGAAGACCACCGTCTTGCCGAGCTCCCGCTGCAGGCGGATGAGCTCGTCCTGCAGGTCGTTCCGCACCAGCGGGTCGACGGCGCCGAACGGCTCGTCCATGAGCAGGACGTTCGGGTCGACCGCGAGGCCGCGTGCCACGCCGACGCGCTGCTGCTGGCCACCGGAGAG
>CAJYIG010000048.1 GCA_913774725.1 uncultured Curtobacterium sp.
CGAACTGCTCACGTTCAAGCTCGAGGAGGAGCAGCTCCTGCTCGCCGCCGGGCGCTCCCGCTGGGTGTCGCACGCCAGCCGCGAGGTCGAGCAGGCGCTCGACGCGGCCCGCTCGAGTCCGGTGCTGCGGAGACGTTCGAGCACCTGCTCGACCTCGCGGCTGGCGTGCGACACCCAGCGGGAGCGCCCGGCGGCGAGCAGGAGCTGCTCCTCCTCGAGCTTGAACGTGAGCAGTTCGAGCAGTTCGCGCTCGCGCCAGAGGACGGCGGACAGGTCGTTCACGCTCATGGCTCCTCGCTGGTGGGGTCGGGTTCGGCGACGGTCGGTCGGGTCGCGCCGGTCCGCCTTCCGGTGGACACCGGGGCCTATCGACGCCGGGCCGTCCGTCGTAAGCGGACCACGGTGGTCGACGCGACCACGAGGCGGGCGCGGGTGGCGGGTCGGGGTGGGTCGTGCCTCCCGGTCGTCGATGGGTGGGGGACGGGCCGTCACCCAGATCGGGGGACAAGAACGGCCATTCTGGCCCGTGGGTCCGCCGAAGTGCGGACCGCCGGAACCCCGCGTCCCCCCGCACTGGGGACGTTCACAGCCCGCGCCGGGGAGTTCCCAGCCGATACATTCGGAACGCACCGCAGGGGCTCGCCCCCGCACCGCGTCGCAGGGGCGCGGGTGCACCGCTCGGAGGGAACCGGGTGGTTCTTCGTCGACCGCACCGGCCTCCCGAGGGCCGGTGTCCGTCGCGCCCACGGACGGGTCAGTCAGCACGTCGACCAGGGGAAGCCAATGGACCGGAACGCACGCAACGCGATGATCGTGGAGCACCTGCCGCTCGTCGGCTACATCGTGTCGGACGTCCGTGCACGCGCCACCCACCTCGACCGCGATGACCTGGCCGCCGTGGGGTCCCTCGCGCTCGTGGCCGCCGCCGAGGCGTTCGACCCGGAGCTCGGCGTGCCCTTCGGCGCCTACGCCCGCACCCGGATCACCGGCGCCATCGCCGACGACATGCGGTCGGCTGACTGGGCGTCTCGGGGCACCCGGAAGCGCATCCGCGAGACCCTCGCGACGCAGGAAGCCCTGTCCGCTCGACTCGGTCGCTCCGTCGGCGTGCAGGAGATCGCCGACGCGATGGGCGTCGACCGCCAGACCGCCGCCGACGCCATGTCCGACGCGGGCCGCACCGTCAGCACACTCGACGAGACCGTGCACGACGTCATCGCGTCCGACCAGCCGCTGCCCGGCGAGGACCTGCTCGAGGCCGAGAAGCGCCGGTACCTGCGGGCCGCCGTCGCCGCGCTGCCCGACCGGATGCGCTACGTCGTCGAGAACGTCTACTTCGGCGACCGGTCCGTGACCGAGGTCGCCGCCGAGCTCGGGATCACGCACTCCGCGGTGTCGCAGCAGCGGTCCGAGGCGATGCGGCTCCTGCGCGACGGACTCGCCGAGCACTACGGCGACGGAACGGCGGTCGAGCCGGCGTCCCGCACCACCGCCGCACGGCGCAGCGCGTACCTGGCGCGGGTCGCCGCGAACGCTGCCGCCGGGGTCGCCCGGGCCGTGCAGGACGCGTCGGCGCCGACGGCCGTGGCGGCCAGCTGATCTTCGGCGAGGAGATTTCCTCGCCGACACCTAACGACCTCGGTGCACCTGCCGAGAGTCACGGATGTCAGCCCATGGACGGGCAGGCACCACCACCCAAGGATTCACGGAGGAAACCACCATGGGTATGTCCATCAACACCAACCTCTCGGCACTCAACACGTACCGGAACCTCAACTCGACGCAGAACGACCTGTCGAAGTCCCTCGAGAAGCTCTCGACGGGTCTCCGCATCAACCGCGCTGCTGACGACGCTTCGGGCCTGACGATCTCCGAGGGACTCAAGTCGCAGGTCGGTGGCCTCACGGTCGCCGCCCGCAACGCGCAGGACGGCATCTCCGTCGTGCAGACCGCTGAAGGTGGCCTCACCGAGACCCACTCGATCCTCCAGCGCATGCGCGACCTGGCCGTCCAGGCGGGTAACGACTCGAACAACGAGACGTCGCGTGAAGCCATCAAGACCGAGGTCGGGCAGCTCCAGAAGGAACTTGGCCGCATCGCGGACTCGACGAACTTCAACGGCATCAAGCTGCTCGACGGCCAGGCTGCCACCACGAAGGCAACGGCGGATGCAGGCACGGGCACCGGCCAGCTGACCTTCCAGGTCGGTGCGAACGGCGACGCGTCGAGCCAGATCGTCGTCGACCTGTCGAAGTCCAGCGTCAAGGACATCGCCGCGAACCTGACGGTGGACGACGACACTACTGCGGGCACGCTCAAGAAGCTCGACTTCAGTTCCGCCGCTGGTGCGCAGAAGGCGATCACGGCGATCGACACGGAGATCGCGTACGTTTCGGCAGCGCGTTCGAACATCGGTGCGGTCCAGAACCGCTTCGACCACGCCATCAACGTGACGAACGTGGCCAAGGAGAACCTGACCGCGGCGAGCTCGCGCATCACCGACGTCGACATGGCGCAGGAGATGGTCAAGTACACCCGCGACAACATCCTGAGCCAGGCCGGCACCTCGATGCTCGCGCAGGCGAACCAGAGCACCCAGGGCGTGCTCTCGCTCCTCCGCTAGCACCACCGACGCCGTCGTCCGGAGGAGTTCGAGTCCTCCGGGCGGCGGCGTCACCACACCCACGACCACCCCCGACGACAGGGAGTCCCGCGATGTCGACGTCGTCCGTCTCGGGCAACAGTCTCGCGATCGACGGTCTGGTCAGCGGTCTCAAGACCTCGGACCTGATCAACTCGCTGATGACCATCGAGCAGGTCCCGCAGACCCTGCTCAAGAACAAGCTCACCGACACCAACGCGTTCGTGTCGTCGCTGCAGACCATCAACTCGCTGGTGCAGACCCTTGCGACGAAGGCCGGCGACGCCGCCAAGGCCACCTCACTCGACGTGTACGGCGCCACGAGCTCGTCCACCGGTGTCACCGTCGCGACCGACGCCACGGCCTCTGCCGGCTCGGTCAGCTTCCAGGTCGGGTCGACCGCGGCCGCGCACGTCGGCGTCACCGCGGCGATGTCGACATGGGCGTCTGCCGCGGAACCGCTCACGCTCGTCGGCGCCGACGGGAAGAAGACCACCGTCACGCCGGCCTCCGGGTCGCTCGACGACGCCGTGACCGCGATCAACAAGGCCGGCGCGGGTGTCACCGCCACGAAGGTCGCCGCCGGCACCGACGCCGACGGCACGAAGCTCTACC
>CAJYIG010000049.1 GCA_913774725.1 uncultured Curtobacterium sp.
CGCCGCGTCGAGCGTGCAGGACCTGGCGAAGTACAGCCCGCTGTTCGAGCGCCTCCGGCTCGCCGACGGCGGTGTCGAGCTCTCCGGGTCGACCGCGGTGCTCGGCTACGACATCAGCTACGCCGCCACCGGTGACGTGGTCGCGCAGCAGGACGGTCGCGGCGTCACGATCACCCCGCAGAGCGTCCGCATCACGAACTCCGCGCTCGGGCTGCGCGTCGACCGCATCCCGGGCGTCACGGGTGTGCCCGTCCAGGTCTGCACGGCACGGTTCCTGCCGGAGCAGCTCCGGGTCCGGTCCGTGGACGTCACCGCCGAGCAGGCCACCGTCCGGGTCACCGCGGACTCGCTGCCGCTCACCGAGCAGGGCCTGCGCACGGTCGGCTCCTGCGGTTGACCCGTGCGTCGCCACCGCGGGCGACGGGCGTAACACCGGCCGGGAGGCCCGCCCCGGCTCGGTAGGATCGGGTCCCGTGAGCGCCAACCCCCTTGCCCCGCCGCGGCTGCGGTTCCCCGCCGACGCCTCCGCGCTCACCGCGCGGATCTGGCCGGCCTCCGCGACGCGGACGGACGACGGCGAGCTCGCGATCGGGGGCATCACGGCACCGGACCTGGTCGCGCGGTTCGGCTCACCGCTGTACGTGGTCGACGAGCACGACGTGCAGGCACGGGCCGCCCGGGTCCGCACGGCGTTCACCGACGCCTTCGCCCGGATCGGCACGCGTGCGCACGTCTACTACGCCGCGAAGGCGTTCCTCACGACCCAGGTCGCCGCGTGGATGACCGCGGCCGGACTCCGGCTCGACGTCTGCACCGCGGGCGAGCTCGCGGTCGCGCTGGCCGGGGGAGCGGACCCCGCGCTCCTCGGCTTCCACGGCAACGACAAGTCGGACGCCGAGATCGCCCGCGCGGTCGAGGTCGGCCTCGGCACGGTCGTGCTCGACAGCCACGAGGAGATCGGTCGCGTCGCACGCGCAGCCGCCGACGCGGGCACGGTGCAGCGTGTGCGCATCCGGATCAACAGCGGGGTGCACGCCTCGACGCACGAGTACCTCGCCACCGCGCGCGAGGACCAGAAGTTCGGCATCCCCCTGTCCGAGGCCGTCGACGCCGCGGCCGCGGTCCGGGCCGAGCCCTCGCTCGCGTTCGTCGGGCTGCACTCGCACATCGGCTCCCAGATCTTCGACGAGTCCGGCTTCCGCGAGGCGGCACGGCGCCTGATGGACGTGCACGCCGAGCTCGTCGCGTCCGGTCCGGTCCCGGAGCTCAACCTCGGCGGCGGCTGGGGCATCGACTACACCGAGGCGGACGAGGCGTTCGCGCCCGAGGACGTCGCCGAGGCCCTCGCGAACATCGTCGCCGAGGCCTGCACGGAGCGGGGCATCCCGGTGCCGGAGATCGCCGTCGAGCCCGGTCGGTACATCGTCGGTCCGGCCGGCGTGACCCTCTACCGCGTCGGCACGATCAAGCCGGTGACGCTCGAGACGGACGACGGCTCCTCGGCCACACGCACGTACGTGTCCGTCGACGGTGGCATGAGCGACAACGCCCGGCCGGCACTGTACGGCGCGGACTACACGGCGCGGCTCGCCCGCGCCTCGGAGGCCCCGGCGGTGCTGACGCGCGTGGTCGGGAAGCACTGCGAGTCCGGAGACATCGTGGTGAACGACGAGTACCTGCCCGGCGACGTGCACCGTGGCGACCTGCTCGCGGTGGCGGCCACCGGTGCCTACTGCTGGTCCCTGGCGAGCAACTACAACCACGTCGGCCGCCCGCCGGTTGTCGCGGTCGCGGACGGCACAGCCCGTATCCTCGTCCGTGGCGAGTCGATCGACGACCTGCTCGCCCGCGACACGGGGGTCGTCGCCGGCTGATGCCGCTGACCCCGACCGACCGGGCTGCCGCCCGCCCCACAGGAATGCGCACCACATGATCGAATACCGCAACGTCCGCGTCGCGCTGCTCGGAGCCGGCTCCGTCGGTTCCCAGGTGGCGCGCCTGCTCCTCGAGCACGGCGACGAGCTGGCCTCGCGCGCCGGTGCCGGGCTCGAACTCGTCGGCATCGCGGTCCGGGACCTCGACGCGCCGCGTGACGTGGACCTGCCGAAGGAGCTCTTCACGACGGACGCGCAGTCCCTCATCCTCGGCGCGGATATCGTCGTCGAGCTGATCGGCGGCATCGAGCCGGCGCGCACCCTGGTGCTCGAGGCACTGCAGTCCGGCGCCGACGTCGTCACGGGCAACAAGGCGCTCCTCGCCACGCACGGCCCCGAGCTCTTCGCCGCGGCCGAGCAGGTCGGTGCACAGCTCTACTACGAGGCCGCCGTCGCCGGTGCGATCCCGATCATCCGACCGCTGCACGACTCGCTCGCGGGCGACCGCATCGAGCGGATCATGGGCATCGTCAACGGCACCACGAACTTCATCCTCGACCTGATGGACCGGGAGGGCTCGACCTTCGAGGCCGCCCTGGCGACCGCGACCGAGCTCGGGTACGCCGAGGCCGACCCGACCGCCGACGTCGAGGGCTACGACGCCGCGCAGAAGGCCGCGATCCTGGCCTCGCTCGCGTTCCACACGTCGGTGCCGCTCGCCGCCGTCCACCGCGAGGGCATCACCTCGGTGACCATCGAGCAGGTCCGGGCCGCACGCAAGGCCGGCTACGTCGTCAAGATCCTGGCGACCGCCGAGCGGCTCACCGACGAGGACGGCGTCGAGGGCGTCAGCGCGCGGGTCTACCCGGCGCTCGTGCCGGAGTCGCACCCGCTCGCGAGCGTGCACGGGGCGAAGAACGCCGTGTTCGTCGAGGCCGAGGCCGCCGGCGACCTCATGTTCTACGGCGCCGGTGCCGGTGGCGTCGAGACCGCTTCGGCCGTGCTCGGCGACCTGGTGTCGGCCGCCCGTCGGCACGTCATCGGCGGTCCGGGCATCGCGGAGTCGACCCAGTCGGCGCTGCCCGTCTTCCCGATCGGGACCGTCCGCACCCGCTACCAGATCACGCTGCACGTGGCCGACGCCCCCGGCGTGCTGTCGACCGTCGCCGGTGTGCTCGCGGCGCACGGCGTCAGCGTCGAGACCGTCGAGCAGTCCGCCGCGACCGATCCGGGCGACGGCACCGCGGGCACCGCGACCCTCGTCATCGGCACGCACCTCGCCCGCGAGTCGGACCTGGCCGCCACGGTCGTCGCGCTCCGGAACGAGGACGTCGTCGTCGAGATCACCAGCGTCCTGCGGGTGGTCGGGGCCTAGCCCCCGCACCCTCCGCCCCCGACTGCACCAACACCGAACAAGGAGAGCCTGATGGCCCACCAGTGGCAGGGAGTCCTGCGCGAGTACGCCGACCGTCTCGACGTCACCGAGGCGACGCCCGTCGTGACCCTCGGCGAGGGCGGCACGCCGCTCATCCCGGCCCGACGCCTGTCCGAGCGCACCGGCGCCGAGGTCTACGTGAAGTTCGAGGGCATGAACCCCACCGGGTCGTTCAAGGACCGCGGCATGACGATGGCGATCTCGAAGGCCGTCGAGCACGGCGCGAAGGCCGTCATCTGCGCCTCGACCGGCAACACCAGTGCGTCGGCCGCCGCGTACGCCACGCACGCGGGGATCACCGCCGCGGTGCTCGTGCCCGAGGGCAAGATCGCGATGGGCAAGCTCAGCCAGGCCGTCGCGCACGACGCCCAGCTGCTGCAGGTCCAGGGCAACTTCGACGACTGCCTGGACATCGCGCGCGACCTCGCCGCGAACTACCCGGTGCACCTGGTCAACTCCGTGAACAACGACCGCATCGAGGGGCAGAAGACCGCCGCGTTCGAGGTCGTGGACGTGCTCGGCGACGCCCCGGACTTCCACTTCCTGCCGGTCGGCAACGCGGGCAACTACACCGCGTACTCCCGCGGGTACCGCGAGGACGTCGCCGCGGGCCGCTCGACGAGGATGCCGCGCATGTTCGGCTTCCAGGCCGCCGGGTCCGCGCCGATCGTCTCGGGCGAGGTCGTGCGTCACCCGGACACCATCGCGTCCGCCATCCGCATCGGCAACCCGGCCTCGTGGCAGTACGCGCTCGAGGCGCGCGACGAGACCGACGGGTACTTCGGGGCCATCACCGACGAGGGCATCCTCGCCGCGCACCGCATCCTGTCCGCCGAGGTCGGCGTGTTCGTCGAGCCCGCGTCGGCGATCGGTGTCGCCGGTCTGCTCGAGCGTGCGGACGCCGGTGTCGTGCCGCAGGGCGCGAACGTCGTCATCACCGTGACGGGCCACGGCCTCAAGGACCCGCAGTGGGCGCTCCGCACCGAGGACGGCGGCGAGGTCGCGCCGACGAGCGTGCCGGTCGACACGAAGTCGGTCGCCGAGGTGCTCGGACTGGTCGGCTCCGCGTGAGCGTCGACCGCTCGTCCGGACCGGGGGAGGGCATCACCGCCCGCAGTGCTGTACCGGCCGGACGGGCGGTCCGTGTGCGGGTCCCGGCCACCTCCGCGAACCTCGGGCCGGGCTTCGACTCGCTCGGCCTGGCGCTCTCGGTCTACGACGAGGTCGTGGTGCGCGTCCGCCCGGAACCCGGCGCGACCGTGACGGTGGAGGGCGTCGGTGCCGGCGAGGTCGCCACCGACGACTCGAACCTGGTCGTCCGCGCCGTCCGCCGAGGCCTCGAGCACGCCGGCGTGGAGCAGCCCGGGCTCGAGCTGCACGCCGTCAACGCGATCGCGCACGGGCGCGGCATGGGTTCGTCGGCCGCGGCGATCGTCGCCGGGCTGATGGCGGCCCGTGGTCTCCTCGAGGGCGTGGTCGACCTCGACGCGTCGACGCTCCTGACCCTGGCGACCGAGATGGAGGGCCACCCCGACAACGTCGCACCGGCGCTGTTCGGCGGCCTCACCATCGCGTGGATGACGGCCGAGGGCCCCGCGGTGAAGCGACTGCTCGTGCACCGCGGTGTCTCGCCGGTGGTCTTCGTGCCGACGTCGACGCTCTCGACGAAGCTCGCCCGGTCCCTGCAGCCCGCGAGCGTGCCCCACGAGGACGCCGCGTTCAACGTGTCCCGATCGGCACTGCTCGTCGCGGCGCTCATCCAGAGCCCGGAGCTGCTGCTCGCCGCGACCGAGGACCGGCTGCACCAGTCGTACCGGGCCAGCGCGATGCCGGAGACCGACGCCCTGATCGGTCTGCTCCGGCAGCACGGCCTCGCCGCCGTGGTCTCGGGGGCCGGGCCGAGCCTGCTCGTGCTCGGGAGCGACCCGTCGCAGCGCCTGACCGCCGCCGACCTCGTGGAACGACACGCCCAGTCCGACTGGCGGGCGCTCATGCTGGCCGTCGACCTCGGTGGTGCTACAGTGGTGCCGCACTCGGCGCTCGAAGCCGATCCAGCGTAGGCGCACAGGCCGATCCGAACCGGATCCGTCGGCGCTGGCGCAGGGTCCGGTGCGCGGGGGCACTCTCTTTCAGATCACCGAATCCCGGTCCGTCGTCTGAACGGCGGTCGCAGCGCACCCATGCGCCGGGACGGTGGAAACTCTCCGCGTTCTGCGGTTCGAAAGGAAACACCGACCTTGACGAACGTCAACGACTCCACCCCGGTGGAGATCCCCAGCGACCTGCGCGCACTCCGCCTGCCGGAGCTGCAGCGCATCGCGTCCTCGCTCGGCATCACCGGGCTCTCGAAGCTCCGCAAGGGCGACCTCATCGCCTCGATCGAGGACAAGCGCCCCGTCGCCGACGACACGGCTGCCGAGGCTCCGGCCACCGAGCAGTCCGCGCCGGCCGAGCAGGCCCCGGTCGCCGAGCAGCCGACCCTGGCGACCCCCGCGTCCTCGCCGGCCGCTCAGGAACCCGGGCAGCAGCAGGCCGACGCCGAGCCGCAGCAGGCCGCTGCCGAGCAGCCCGGGGAGCAGGCGGGCGAGCAGCCCGCAGCCGAGCCCCGCGGCCGCCGCTCGCGCCGCGCCTCCTCCGCCGGCACCGTGAACGCCGCGCCGACCTCGGCCGCCGAGCACACCAACCACGGGCACACCGGCACCGAGGACCTGCTCGCGGGCCTCGACCAGGTCCGTGCCGAGAAGGACGCGGAGGAGGCCGCGCAGTCCGGTCGCCGTCGCGGCCGCCGCGGTGGTCAGGACACGGCACAGCAGTCCCAGCAGGACGAGGCGCAGCAGGACGTCGGTCAGGCGACGCAGGGCGGCGCGACCGAGCAGCCCACGTCCGCTCCGGAGCAGGACGACCAGGCGGACCAGCAGGGCGAGGGCGGGTCGCGTCGCGGCCGTCGTAGCCGTGGCCGTGGCCGCGGTCGCGGGCAGAACGCCGAGGGCACCGAGCAGCAGAACGGCGGCCAGCAGAACGGCGGCCAGCCCAACGGCGACCAGCAGAACGGGCAGCAGCAGAAGCAGGGCGGCAAGCAGGACGAGCAGAAGTCCGGCGACGCCAAGCAGGACGACCGACAGCAGAACGGCCAGCAGAAGCAGAACGGTCAGCAGAAGCAGAACGGCCAGCAGCAGAACGGCCAGCACGGCGACGAGGCCGAGACCGGTCGCGGCCGTCGGCAGCGTGACCGGAAGCGCGGCCGCGGTGGCCAGAACGACGAGTTCGAGCCGGAGATCACCGAGGACGACGTCCTCATCCCGATCGCGGGCATCCTCGACGTCCTCGACAACTACGCCTTCGTCCGCACGACCGGCTACCTGCCGGGCCCGAGCGACGTCTACGTCTCCCTCGGCCAGGTGAAGAAGTACCACCTGCGCAAGGGCGACGCGATCGTCGGTGCGATCAAGCAGCCGCGCGACAACGAGCAGCAGGCGCGCCAGAAGTACAACGCGCTCGTCAAGGTGGACTCGGTCAACGGCCAGACCGCCGACGAGGCTGCGGCGCGTGTCGAGTTCCACGACCTGACCCCGCTGTACCCGAACGAGCGCCTGCGCCTCGAGACCGAGCCGCAGAAGCTCTCGACGCGGATCATCGACCTCGTGTCGCCGATCGGCAAGGGCCAGCGCGGCCTCATCGTCTCGCCGCCCAAGGCCGGCAAGACCGTCGTGCTGCAGGCCATCGCCAACGCGATCGCGAAGAACAACCCCGAGGCGCACCTCATGGTCGTCCTCGTCGACGAGCGGCCCGAAGAGGTCACCGACATGCAGCGCTCGGTGAAGGGCGAGGTCATCGCCTCGACCTTCGACCGCCCGGCGGAGGACCACACCACCGTCGCCGAGCTCGCCATCGAGCGTGCGAAGCGCCTCGTGGAGCTCGGTCACGACGTCGTCGTGCTGCTCGACTCGATCACGCGCCTCGGCCGCGCCTACAACCTGGCGACCCCGGCCTCCGGTCGCGTGCTCTCCGGCGGCGTCGACTCGGCCGCGCTGTACCCGCCGAAGCGCTTCTTCGGCGCGGCGCGCAACATCGAGGACGGCGGCTCGCTGACCATCCTCGCGACCGCGCTCGTCGAGACCGGCTCGAAGATGGACGAGGTGATCTTCGAAGAGTTCAAGGGCACCGGCAACATGGAGCTCCGCCTGAACCGCCACCTGGCCGACAAGCGGAT